>NZ_CALIED010000010.1:0-152715 GCF_938022135.1 uncultured Psychrobacillus sp. | reverse complement strand
TCAAGATGACTTTTATCCAATATACCTTTGGTATACGGTCCATGCGCCAAACCATTAAAGAGATTGAAACCAACATGGCATACCGATGGTTTCTAGGCTTTGGTTTCCATACCGAGGTTCCCCATTTCTCAACTTTCGGGAAAAACTATGTCCGTCGTTTTGCAGACACAGATCTATTTGAGCAGATTTTCTACAGAGTATTAAAGGAGGTCGCAGATCGTGGGCTCCTAAGCCCGGATCATGTCTTTATTGATTCGACCCATGTGAAAGCTAGTGCGAATAAGAGAAAGTTTGAGAAGAAGGTTGTTCGTAAAGAGACGCGGGCTTATGAAAAGAGGCTCCAGGAGGAGCTCAACCTCGACCGGGAAAAGCATGGGAAGAAACCATTCCCACCTGAAAAGTTTGAAAAGGAAGAGTACAAGGAGATTAAGGAATCGACAACAGATCCTGAAAGTGGTTACTACGTAAAAGATGAACGGACAAAGCAGTTCGCCTATTCTTTTCATGCTGCAACAGACGAGAAGGGTTTTGTGCTTGCAAACATTGTCACACCTGGAAATGTTCACGACAGCCATATGCTTGAACCACTGGTTCAGAAGGTCATCGACCGGGTGGGACGCCCAGTCGTTGTTGCCGCTGATGCAGCCTACAAGACACCAGCTATTGCGAATTTCCTTTTAGAGAATCATGTCCTTCCTGCACTTCCGTACAAACGACCAATGACAAAAGAAGACTTCTTTAAAAAACACGAGTATGTTTATGACGAACATTATGACTGCTATCTCTGTCCCGAAGGACAGGTTCTTAACTACCGAACAACAACGAAGGAAGGTTATCGCCAGTATGCCTCAACTCCTTCTATTTGTGCCACGTGTCCAGTGATTGACCAATGCACGCAGAGTAAGAATAAACAAAAGATGATTCAACGTCATATCTGGCAAGATTATTTGGATGTAGCTGAGGACTTACGTCATAACTATGAAATGAAAGAAATTTATGGGAAGCGTAAAGAGACGATCGAGCGTGTCTTTGCCGATGCCAAAGAAAAGCATGGTATGCGATGGACAACCTTAAAGGGTCTTAAAAAATTGTCCATGCAGGCGATGCTAACTTTTGCTGCCTTAAATCTTAAGAAGTTGGCCAGCTGGACCTGGAAAATGCCAAAAATGGCGTAAAACAAAAAAATCGAGAGTTGAATTAGCTCTTTTTCCAGAATGTAAACTGTGATAATAGCAAAAGGGTTGGAAATCGTTTCGATTTCCAACCCTTTTGTCTACACTCTGAGCTTATTGATTTTAAAATCATAAGCTGTTTATTTTTTTTATTTAATTTCCTTTTAGGAAAGCACCTATTATCTTTCCTACTTTTCTTGATTTGTCATGATGAGAGGGCGGGGAAGCAATAATTTCTTTATTCATGACATAGTACTTTGACAGACATAGTAATTTGATATACATTGTAATAAGAGGTGATAGGCTTGTCAGAAAATGAAGTAAGTGCTGATTTAATAAGGGGTCATATCGATACCATTATTTTAAAGGTTTTAAAGGCAGGAGATAATTATGGATATGAAATTATGAAGGCTATCTCAGTCGGTAGCAATGGAGAGTATATATTGAAAGAGCCGAGTTTATATAGCAGTCTGAAACGATTAGAAAAGATTGGATTTATCCAGGCATACTGGGGTGATCAGTCACAAGGTGGCCGACGAAAATATTATACGATTACAAAAGAAGGCTTAGCGGCCTACGAAGAAAATGTAAGAGCATGGAATCGCGCAAAGGTGCTCATTGATCGATTAGTGTTAGGAGGAAGTGATTAAGATGAATGAGGTTCGAAAGTATGTTAATAAGATGTTCACTGGATACCCAAAAAATGAAGAAACATTAGAGTTGAAAGAAGAAGTCATCGGAAATTTAGAGGCAGAAATTGAAGACTTAGTTGCGAATAAGGGTTTAACTGCAAAACAAGCTTTTAGGATTAGTACCGAGAAAATGCCTAAACTGGATAGTGTAATAGAAGGCTTACAAACAGTTCAATTAAGCAAAGTGTTGGTCGAGCTTACGCAATGGTCGCTGATTTATTTATTGATAGCATGGATCATCTCTATTCCGTTTAATGTTTTTAGTTCCTTAAGGGCTACGAGCTGGCTGTTGTTAATAATCATATTAATAATTGGCGTATTTTATATCGTGTTAAAAATCATAGCAGGTTCTTTAACGAATGAAAGAACAATCCAATTAGCTTTTATGAATAGATGGCAAAAATGGATTTGGATTATTTGGGCATTGTTTATGGTAGCGCAGTGGGGAATGATTACTGCCATCCATTTTGGTAGTGATCTATGGTTTGGCCGTAATATCTCTATTGAAGGTCCTTATCAATTCGGTCAGACTATAGCAGCCTATTTGGCTCCATTTTTCTCCATCATTGTACCTTTATTAATTAACAGATTTAAAAACATAGTTATCAGAGGAGGTAATGAAGCGAACTATGAAGAATAAGTTAATAATTGGATTATTCATTACTGGGCTTATACTTTTTGGATGGATGAACCTTTTTTACCTACCAGAAAAAGAAAATTTACAAGCGGAAGAAATGCTACGGCAGCTTGATCCAGAGACCCATGATTTTAGCAAGGTGCTAGTATATGAAAATATATATATGGGAAACAACTCAAATAATGCTCATTTGTTTCAATCACTTCCTTTACAAAATTATTTGAATGGCTTTGAACAGGACCCTGATCGTTTTTTGTTAATCGTGAATTATAAAGATTTAAGTGACGTTTCTCCTCGTCAAGTACAACAATCGGTCATTTATAATACTACAGCTGCTTTTGTACTTATTAAGAATTTGGAACAAATAGAGTTAAGACTTCCAAATGAAACTTTTCTCGTTAACAGAAGCAATGTAGAGAGTGTTCTAGGGAATTTAGATGAGCTTTTAGATCCTCTGTTATTTGAAAAAGAAGTGCAACAGCGATTAAAAACGGAAGAGATAAAGGATTGGTTTGACCAGTATTTACAAGTCAGCAAGGAGGGCTAACATGAAGGATCGTGTCATTCAGGCGTATAACCAGCTCGCCGATGATTATGAATTTAACGTCGATCAAAGAAGTATATATAACACGGAGTATGAGAGACCAGAAATGGTCAAACAAATGCCTTCTAATTTAAATAATTTAAGCGTTTTGGATGCGGGTTGTGCTGCAGGATGGTATACCTCCCAGCTTATACGTGAAGGGGCAACGGTTACAGCAATCGATATCAGTCCTAAAATGGTAGAGGCAACGAAAAGAAGAGTAAGGGACAAAGCTAATGTTCTTTGCTTAAGCCTAGAAGAAGAACTTCCCTTTGAAGACAATAGTTTTGATCTCATTATTAGCTCATTAGTCCTTCATTATATCAATGATTGGGAATTGACATTTAGAGAGTTTCAAAGAATCTTAAAGCCAGGCGGTCAATTCATATTTTCGGTACACCACCCATCTATGGATATAAGATTGGCTAAGGAAGGAGATTATTTTTCACATGAATTTATAATAGATCAGTGGAAGCGTGATGGGAAAATAATTGAAGTGCCTTTTTATAGGAGACCTATGCAAGCCATCTTAAACGAAACTTTAAAATTCTTTAAATTAGAGCGTCTTATAGAGCCACAGCCTACTGAAGAATTTAAGAAGATAGATCCTAAAGGTTATCACAAGCTGATGACAACTCCACATTTTTTGATAATTAACGCAAGAAACTGAGGGACATAAGGGTTAAGGGGGGGATTAAATGTGTCTAAAGAGTTTATTGCCATAATATCAATAGTTTCTGTAGTGATCTGGATTGTAGTTTCCCAAGAGGCTGTAAAACCCTCAAAAGAGATAAATTGGTGGAAAATGATAAGCTTACTTTCTGTAGGAACCGTATTGGCATTAGGGTTAACCATTTCCCTTTTTCAAAGCCTGCCGTTCTAGGATAGGTAACTGGGTTCTTGTTGAATATCTAAACAACCATATGATTTATAAAAGGACTTAGTTTGTTTGAGTAAGCTAAGTTCTTTTATCCTACTAAAATGATTACACTTTATAATAAATTTTATATTTACTTATCTTGGAGGAGTTAAAATGTCTATAAAAGTAATCCATCATTACACTGAAAAGCATTTAACAGACTTGTATCAATTATTTCAAAATGAATGGTGGACAAAAGAGCGTAGCTTAGCTGATATAAAAACAATGATTGATTTGAGTCATGTAACGATAGGCTTAGTTGATCAGGACTCAGGTGATCTAGTGGGTTTCGCAAGAGCAATTTCAGATGGGGTATACAGGGCGTTTATTTTTGATGTAATTGTAAAAGAAAACGGTCGGAAGCAAGGATATGGGTTAACTCTAATGAACAGTCTGTTAAATCACTCAGTCATTCAGGATGTAGAGCGAGTCGAGCTTTATTGTCCTGAAAGATTAGTTTCCTACTATGAGCAATTTGGATTTTCTACCGATGTGAATGGTAGTACATTAATGAGGTTAAAATGATAACGGAAAGGACAAGGAACAGGGGGAAATATGGCTTTTATAGATTGATTACCTTTACAAGGGGGGAAACAAAATGATTGAAAGGAAATATCTAAGTATAGAAGAGATTATTTCATTACCAACTTTATCGGATATCCATATTAGTGAGGATGGTAAAAAAGTAGCGTTTGTTAAGAAGACAGCCAGCTGGCAACACAATAAATACAAAAATCATATATGGATATATGGAAAAGATAAAGAGGACTGTAACCCATTAACAACTAGAGATATAGAAAGTACATATCCGTTATGGGCTCCAAATTCTAAAGATATTGCATACCTTAGTCCAGTTGGTGAACAGGCTGATAAAAAGAATCAAATCTTTGTTAAATTGAAAGAAGGAAATAGATCAGTTCAAATTACTGATGAAAAAGAAGGAGTCAGTAAATTCAAATGGGAGCCAACTGGCAAGGGTATATATTATCTTGCACAGTCAAAAGAATCTGAGGTACTAAATAAACGAAAGGAATTATATGGGGATTATCTTCATATAGGTAAGGAATACGAAAATAATTGTTTATATTATATAAATCTTGGTAAAGAGGTACAAAATGACAATCCAGAAAAACAACATAAAGTAGTTCAACTTACCAATGGGAAAGATTTTCATGTTCAAGAATTTGATATTTCATTAGACGGAAAAAAAGCAGGAATTTTGGCTACACCTAGCCCTGATATGGGTGATTATATAAAGAGTGACTTATACATATTGGATATTCAAGCTGTCGAGCTTCAAAAGCTGAATATAGATAGGCTATTGGGTGGCTCCATTTGCTTCTCTCCAGATGGCAACAAAATTTGTTACCAAGCAAGTATTAAGGAGAAAGATTACTATGAAACTCATATAGAAGACAGCACGTTAGAAATTTATGATATGAATAGTGGAAAGGTAATTCATCCGTTAACTGATTTTGATAGTACGGTAGTTCCTATACGGTGGACAACTAAAGGGATTTTAATCAAATGGCAGGACAAAACTAATTACCTTATGGGATTGTTATCTGAGTATGGAGCGCTAGAAATGCTAAGTGAAAAAGTAGATAGTTTTATAATGAATGCTTACATAACGAAAGATGGAAATCATATATCCTATACTAAGGCTAAAATAAATGAAACCTTTGAAATCTATTTAAACGATAAAAAGATTACGAATGAAAACAGCTTTTTTAAAGGAAAGCTTAAAAGTAACAGGGAAGTAACCTCATGGAAAAGTAAGGATGGGGTTGATATAGAAGGGGTTTTATCAACACCAGTAGATTTAGACCCGAATAAAAAATATCCTTTATTAGTGGTAATCCATGGTGGTCCTGCTTGGGCAGCATTCCCAATATTTTCGGACTGCTTTAATGAGAAGTATCCTATAGAGCAGTTTATAGAAAAAGGATTTATAGTTTTAGAACCTAACTACAAGGGAAGTTCTGGTTATGGTAATGAATTCTTAAAAGCAAACTACAGAAAACTTGGAATTGCTAACTATGATGATATTATAGCTGGAGTAGATAAACTGGTTGACGTAGGGATTGCGGATCATGATAGGTTAGGAGTTATGGGATGGAGCAATGGAGGATATTTATCCGCATTTTGTTCTACTTTTAGTAATAGATTTAAAGCTGCTTCCGTTGGAGGTGGTATTACTAATTGGAGAACCCATTATGTTAATACAGATATACCATACTTTATTCGGATGTGTTTAGGAAATAATCCATGGAATGACCCAGAGATATATTCAAAAACGTCACCAATGCATTATATTACATCCGCCTCTACTCCGACTTTAATACAACACGGCGAAATGGATGCAAGAGTACCCATTCCAAATGCATATGAGCTATATCAGGGATTAAAGGATATGGAAGTTGATACAGAGTTAGTTATATTTAAAGGGATGGCGTATAGTCCCGATCAACCGGGAATGAATGTGGCTATTATGAAACAGAATTTAATGTGGTTTTCACATTATATTCTTGGAGAAAGTATGAAGGACTTTTAGGAGTAATAATAAATGAATCCCATAAAGCTATAAGTGTCTAATTCAAAATAAAGCTCCAGAAATTTTGCTTTTTGCAAAATTTTTGGAGCTTTTTAGAGGGGCAATTTTATTCCCTGCAAATATTCGATTATTTATTATTCCTTTTTATTAGCTCTGTTTGTTTAAGCATTCGTTTATTTGCTTTATGGTCATGTACTACAAGGATAGCATGAATAATTCCAGGTACGTAACCTAAAAAACATAGTAGTAAATTAAGAAAAGCTTGAAATGGCTTCCCGGAGAATAAAACTGCTACTGGTGGTAACACAATAGCTAAAAGATACATCATAGTTACTAGCTCCTTACAAGGATTTGTACACAATCATACAGAACAACTTGTAGGATTAGCAAACTATAATATAGTGGTATATAATGGGTACTTTTCCTGAAGTAATAATATTAATTAATGCTTTCTAATGCAATCTTTAAATTAGGGTAAATGACATCTGCAGCCACATCTATTCCTTCATTAATGGTCATTTTAGCTAAATCAGGGCAAATCCCTGTTGCCATAACACTAATTCCCATTATACGAATCATTTGAACCAATTCGTTTATATATTGAACGTTTCCTTTATCGATTTTATATACCCCTGAAAAGTCAATTATAACGTAAAATACACCAGCACTTGCAATTTTAGGAGTTAAATTTTCTATCATATAGTCTATCCGATATATATCAATGTGTCCTACCAATGGCAAAACTATAATTCCTTCTTTAACAGGAACTATTGGTGCTCCGACCTTTGCTAATTCCATTTGGGACATCTTTTGGTATTCGCTTGCTAGATACTCATAATTGGCAACCGTTTCGTTAAGGCTCATATCTAACATTCTGTTAACCTGTTTAATCAATTTACTTAGCTCTTTCAAATTAAGATCGAATGTGATTGCTAAATTAGTCAGTATGTCAGTAATTACATTGCGAGTAGGGAGATATCTGACTACTAGGGTAGATAGATTACCATCAAGAGAAACCATTGCTGCATTCTTTTTACTCCATATTAATAAGGATTCAGGGATTTTCTCCTCACCACTTAAAATATACTCTCCAATAAAGGTAACAAACTCAATATACATATTTTTAGCTTGTTCCTGTTCCCAACGAGGTATATCCATATCAAGAGAATTTATTACCTCATCAACGATATTACTAGCCAACAATTCTTTATTATTAAAGATATAATCTGAAATACTAATAAGTGGGCTCATATTTCTTCTCCCTTTTTTTTGGCTTCTTACTCATCATAAAAATTCATTTCTTTTAAGTCAAGCTTTCTCTTGTTCAAGTAGGATATTCTATAACCAAGAGAGATTAAAATTATGATTTCAAGCAGGTAAAAACGTTAATATGATAGAAGATAGTATTATTAGAAAATTGAAAAGATGCTAAAGAGTCGATAACTAATGTTAGCAGGGGGTTACGAAGTTGAGGTGAATCCCATTATATATGGACCTGTTACTGGCTTATGGATGCCACCTGAAGAGAATAGTGCTGAACTTATAGTTGAGAAGGCATTAAACCTATTAATAAATTAATTATTAAGAAAATATGCTAAGTAAGTCATGTAACAATGATTGAGCCAATATAAATAAAACCCATTTTGAAATATCAAAATGGGTTTTATTTATTAAATTAAGCATTAAATTTTTGTACTTCGATAAATTGGATATGATTGTCTTGTTTTTCATTGATGGAGAATATATAACCTCCATACTCAATTTGTTCATCCATGTGTAACTCTATGTCCTGAGTGTAATACCATCCACCAATTGTATCTACATCAGGATTATAAAGATCTATTTTCAACAATTTCGCGACATCATCAAGTAACACATTTGTGTGAATGATATAGTGGTCTTCTTTGACTTTCCGAACATCTGCTATTTCGTCGTCATCAAATTCATCTCGAATTTCTCCTACAATTTCCTCCAAGATATCTTCAACGGTTACAAGCCCAGACGTACCACCATATTCATCTAACAATATAGCCATATGAATACGCTCTTTTTGCATTTTCAATAACAGACTGTTAATCGGAGTAGTTTCTATAGTATTAATCACAGGATTAACAAAATCCTCTATATTGAAGTTCTCCAATGTTATACGATTATTAATACCTAGTGTTAAGAAATCTTTAATATTAATAAATCCGATGATATTATCTCTATCTTCTTCATAAACAGGGTAGCGTGTATAACGTTCCTCAGAAATCGTAGTTAATACCTCATTAAAGGTAGCTTTTCTTTCAAAACCAATAATTTGAGTACGAGGTACCATGATTTCACGAGCAATGCGGTCATCGAATTCAAATACATTATTTACATACTTCAATTCATTTTGGTTAATTTCCCCGCTCTTATAACTCTCCGCAAGTAATAATCGAAGCTCTTCTTCTGTATGAGATAGTTCATGTTCTGATGCTGGTCTCATACCAAAAAGCCCAACGAGCAAGCGAGCAGATCCATTTAGGAACCAAATGAATGGATATAGGATTTTATAGAAAATCATAATCGGTTTAGCAAAAACAAGGGTAACTGCTTCTGCTTTTTGGATAGCTATTGTTTTTGGAGCCAACTCACCGACCACGACATGTAAAAAAGTAGCGATTAAAAATGCAGCACCAATCGTAAAGTAATGAATGTTGTCCGTACTAATTCCAATTGTTTCAAACAATGGATGTAGGATAAATTCGAATGTCGATTCACCAACCATCCCTATTCCTAAAGCAGTTACAGTAATACCAAGCTGACAGGCAGACAGGTATTCATCTAAGCGTGATGTAACTTGTTTTGCAGCCTTAGAACCTTTACGACCTTCTGCTACTAACTGATCTATTCTGGAATGACGTACCTTTACGATAGCAAACTCCGTAGCTACGAAGAATGCGGTTAAAGCGATTAATATGACAAAAATAGTTAAATTCAATGCGGTCAATAAGTTGTCTTACTCGAAAGTAAGACTTCACCTCCTAAGTGATTAATAATAATAAGGATTGCATAAGAGCAACACTTTCTGATGAAACTTTCTGTTTGATGGAATGCTTTGTGTTATCTTCCTTCTCATTTATTTGTTCCAATAAGTGAGAAACTTCTTTTTCTAAATATTGCATCTGTAATCGTATTTCCTGGATATCAATCTCTTCTATACTATCTTTGGCAAGCTCTCTTTTTATTTCTTCAAGTGACATACCTTTTAACTTTTTCTCTTCTATAACTCTTAGTCTTTCAATAGCCTCATAAGGGTAGTAACGATAGTTGGAACTAGAACGTTCAGCATCTAATAGCCCTAGAGTAGTATAATAATCGATGGTACGCTTAGTAATGCCACTTTTTTCAGCTAACTCGCCAATTCTTAGTTTCTCTGTCCCAATAGTATCACTCCTAACCATAACGTTAGGGTTTAGTATAGTATGAATTTGAGGTAAATGCAAGGAACATGAAGGGTTACAAGCTGTGAGCAGTGGAGGATTAAAGCAATCTCTTTATTCCAATTTGTATGAAAAGTTATTATTAAATAATAAGTTTTTCTTCCAAGACCTAAGTTTACCTAATAAATCGAATCAATGAAGCAACTGTTCTTGTTATAATTGTAGAGTAGGAGAAACTACATGTAACTTATTAAAGGTAGTTTTCTGGAAAATGTATTATGCATAAACGGAGGATGCTATGAATATCAGGCTTGCGCAGAAAAAAGATATAGCTCAGTTAATTCAAATGCGTTGGGATTTTACAATAGAGCATAATGAAAAAGCGACTGATCATAATCTAGAGGAATTTCAAATGGAATGTAGACAATTTTTGGAACGAGCAATCGAAAGTAATTCATGGGTTATATGGATTGCAGAAATAAATGAACAGGTAGTATCTCATATTCATATGGAGCTTATTCATAAGGTTCCTCGTCCAGGTAGAATTACTCATCCATTTGTATATATGACCAATGTTTACACTATTCCCGCGGAACGAAACAAAGGAATTGGCTCTAATCTTCTTACAGTAGTGAATAAATGGGTGGAATCGAACGAGTACGAGTTTGTTATCGTTTGGCCAAGTGATGATAGTATTGAGTTTTATAAACGTAAAGGTTATATCAGCTGTAATGAAGCAATGACATTTACGCCTTCAATTAAGAGTTAACCTATTTACGAAAGGGAAAAATAATGCCAACTATTATATATGAGATTTTAATAGATGCTCCAATAGATCTTTGCTTTGATTTATCACGGGATGTAGCCATACACACTCAAACGACTGGAAAAACAAAGGAAAAGGCTGTTGGTGGTAAAGTAAAAGGGTTATTAGAAAAAGGAGATAGTGTAACATGGGAAGCTACACACTTCGGTGTTCGGCAAAGGTTAACTGCAAAAATTATTGAGATGGACAAGCCTCATACTTTTAGAGACGTTATGGTAAGCGGAGCCTTCCATTCATTTACACACACCCATCAATTTAGCAGACAAGAAAATGGTACATTGGTAAGGGATGAGTTTGTGTATCGTTCCCCTTTGGGAGTTCTGGGGAGGTTGGCAGATTTATTATTCCTCGAAAAATACATGACAAATTTTATTAAACATCGTTCTCTGGAATTAAAAAGGATAGCGGAGAGCATAGAAAGTAAAAGCTAAAACGGAATTTTAAATTTGTTGCTTAATGTTCTATTTTAATAGTTTTGTAATCTATTATCATTAGAAATGGAGAGGATAAAATTGGCAATTACTACTATGAGTTCAACTGCAAATTTAGTGGATAAGCTTCAAGTGGAGGTTGGAACACGCGGACATCAAGTTAACATCGACGAACCGGAACGTTTAGGTGGTACAGACAAAGGTATGAATCCTTTAGAATTATTGCTTTCATCGCTAGGTGCCTGCCAAACAATTGTTGCGCAAATGTCAGCAAAGAAATTTGGCATTCAGTACGATCATATATCTGTTGATTTAGAAGGAGATATTGATACGGATGGTTTCCTTGGACTTTCAGATATTCGTCCTGGTTTTTTAGAGGTAAGATATAAAGTTAATATTCAATCTAGTGAATCGCCTGAGAAAATTGAAGAATTCATTACATATGTAGAGAATCATTGTCCCGCACTCGACTCTTTAATTAATGGTGTTAAGGTTGTTTCTCAAGGTATAGAGATTCAGCAAACAGACAAGATATAATTTAAAAAAGCTATGGAGATTTTACAGTCGTAAAATTTCCATAGCTTTTTTATATTTGGTTTCAATTTTGGTTCTGCTTAAGGGCTTAGAATCCTCTTCTATATGCCTTTGGAACATTTGCTTTTCCGTCTAATACTTCTTCCGTATGCAATGCCCAATAAGGGTCTTTTAGCATACCTCGACCGATGGCTATCAATTCTATATCCTCTTCTGCCAAAGTCTTTTCAGCTAAAACTGGCTCTTCTAAAATTCCTACAGCAATGACCGGTAAATCTAAAGCTTGTTTATAAGCTCTTGCAAATGGAACTTGATAACCAGGTGTATTTGCCGGCTTCACTTTCCCTGGATTTGCTTCACCACCGCTGGAAACATGGAAAACGTCCACTCCTGCTTCTTTGTACTGTTTTGCTATTTCCAATGAGTGCTCCAAGCCATAGCCACCATCAATATACTCAATTGCGGATATACGGAACAAGAGAGGCATATCTTCTGGTATAACGCTTTTCACTGCTCTTATAACTTCCATACCAAATTTAGCATAATCCTTTCCGTATTCATCAGTTCGGTTATTAATAGAAGGTGAGTGGAACTGGTGTATTAAATAACCATGGGCTCCGTGTAATTCTATTGTATCGAACCCGGCCTCTACTGCCCGGCGAGCCGCTTCTTTATATTTATTAACCATTTCGTTTATCTCATCAATTGTTAAGGGTCTTGGTTCCTTCCATGTACCATCAGATTCAACAGGAATGTTGGAAGAACTAACTGGTTGTTTAGCATCTGTTGCTTTTCTTCCAGCATGAGCAATTTGTATACCTATTTTGGCATCGTGTTTATGTACTTCTTCAACTATTCTTGCATAAGCAGGAATCTGTTCATCTGACCATAAGCCTAGATCATAATCGGTAATTCTTCCATCAGGCTCTACGTCTGTCATTTCTACAATGATTAAGCCGGTCCCGCCTACTGCGCGAGATACATAATGGACGAAGTGCCAGTCATTAGGAGTTCCATCCTTGGCCTCGACAGAGTATTGGCACATAGGAGCCATTACTATTCTATTTTTTAAGCTTAAGCCTTTTACGCTATATGGTGTAAATAATTTGGACATTTCTTTGAATCACTCCTTTTTCATATTATCGCTTGTTTTGTCCGTTGATTCAAATAATGCGCGTTAAGAGAGTAATAGTTTTTATAAATAATTAATATATTTGTATAATTAATAAATTTATAGTTGTATTTATGCATTTTGAGTGTTACATTATGTATATTAATACAAAATAACCGTATATAAATACATTGGAGGAATATTTAATGAACAAAAAAGTTGTTTTAGCATACTCAGGTGGATTAGATACTTCTGTAGCAATTACTTGGCTTAAGGATGAGGGCTATGATGTAGTAGCTGTTTGTTTAGATGTAGGAGAAGGAAAAGATTTAGAATTTGTGAAGAACAAAGCCCTAGAGGTTGGAGCTATTGAAAGCTATATGATTGATGCAAGAGAAGAATTTGCAAATGAATATGCATTGATTTCTTTGCAAGCTCACACATGGTACGAAAATAAATATCCTTTAGTATCTGCGCTATCAAGACCGCTAATTTCTCAGAAACTAGTAGAAATTGCAGAGAAAACTGGTGCTACTGCTGTTGCACATGGTTGTACTGGTAAAGGAAATGACCAAGTTCGTTTCGAAGTTTCTATCAATGCTTTAAATCCGGAGTTAGAAGTAATTGCCCCTGTTCGTGAGTGGAGCTGGAGCCGTGAAGAAGAAATCGCTTATGCCAAAGAGAAAAACATTCCAATTCCAATTAACCTAGACAGTCCATTTTCTATAGACCAAAACCTTTGGGGACGTGCGAATGAATGTGGCATTTTAGAGGATCCATGGGCAGCACCACCAGAGGATGCATACGATTTAACAGTTTCTTTAGAAAATGCACCAGACGTTGCAGATATTATTGAAATTGAATTTTTACAAGGGGTTCCTGTAGCTATAGACGGAGTTAAATATCCATTACATGAACTTATTCTTAAGTTAAACGATATTGCTGGTAAGCATGGGGTTGGTCGTATCGATCATGTAGAAAATCGCCTAGTTGGTATAAAATCGCGTGAAGTCTATGAGATACCTGGCGCACACACACTGCTTCTGGCACATAAGGAGCTTGAAGACATTACGTTAGTGAAAGAGCTAGCTCACTTTAAGCCAGTAATGGAAAAGAAATTGACAGAACTTATTTATGAGGGTCTTTGGTTCTCTCCATTAAAAACTGCTCTTGTGGCATTTTTAAAGGAAACACAGCAATATGTAAATGGTACTGTACGTGTGAAACTATTTAAGGGCCATGCAATTGTGGAAGGGCGTAAATCTCCAAACTCTTTATATAATGAAAAACTTGCAACGTACACTGCAGATGACGAATTTAACCATTCTTCTGCTGTTGGGTTCATTGAACTGTGGGGACTTCCAACAAAAGTACATGCAATGGTAAACAAAGGAGAAAAGAAGGTGCAAGTATGAGTAAGCTATGGGGTGGAAGATTTCAGAAATCTGCCGAACAATGGGTGGATGAATTCGGAGCTTCTATTGAATTCGACCAAAAACTAGTAATGGAAGATATCGAGGGTAGTATGGCACACGTTAAAATGCTTTTCGATTGCAATATTTTACCCCATGAAGATGTAAGGGATATTCTTGGTGGCTTACTCCAGCTAAAGCAGCTTGCTACTGAACACAAGCTTGAATTCTCTGTTGCTAATGAGGATATTCACTTAAATTTAGAAAAAATGCTCATTGATCTAATAGGTCCGGTTGGTGGAAAGCTCCACACAGGACGAAGCCGTAATGACCAAATTGCAACAGATATGCACTTGTTTTTAAAGAACCGAGTAAACGAAATCATTGAATTGATAAGAGTTTTTCAAGAAACAATAGTTAACCAAGCAGAGAAGCATATAGAAACATTGGCGCCTGGTTATACACATTTACAACGAGCACAACCCATTTCCTTTGCCCATCATTTAATGGCTTATTTCTGGATGCTAGAGAGAGACAAGGAACGCTTTTTAGATTCCATGAAACGTATAGATATTTCTCCTCTTGGGTCTGGGGCACTTGCAGGAACAACATTTCCAATAGATCGCAAGCTGTCTGCAGATTATCTAGGGTTTACTAACGTATATGCAAATAGTATGGATGCTGTAAGTGATCGCGACTTTATCGTTGAATTTTTAAGCAACTCATCCTTACTTATGACGCACCTTTCTCGTTTTGCGGAGGAAATAATTTTATGGTCTAGCTCAGAGTTTAACTTTATTGAATTGGATGATTCCTTTTCAACAGGCTCAAGCATCATGCCACAAAAGAAAAATCCTGACATGGCAGAGTTAATACGTGGTAAGACGGGTCGTGTCTATGGGAATTTAATGGGTCTTTTAACAACATTAAAAGGATTGCCTCTAGCGTATAATAAGGATATGCAAGAGGATAAGGAAGGGATGTTTGACACGGTAGAGACAATTGTTGGGTCCCTTAAAATCTTTGAGGGAATGGTTCGAACAATGTCCGTGCATACAGAGCGTTTGCATGAAACAGTACACAATGACTTCTCTAATGCAACGGAGCTTGCAGACTACTTAGCTGCAAAGGGACTTCCTTTCCGTGAAGCTCATGAAGTAACAGGTAAACTAGTTTTCCTTTGTATACAACGAGGATATTTCCTTCTGGATCTTCCATTAAGTGATTTACAAGAAGCTAGTAGCTTAATAGAAGCAGACATTTATGATGTCTTGTCCCCATTAGCTGCAGTTAGAAGAAGAAATTCATTAGGCGGTACAGGTTTCGATCAAGTTAAAATACAAATAGAAGAAGCTAAAAGTAAATTAAGGTAACTTATAGACCGTGTTAAAGGAATAAACCCTTTAACACGGTTTTGCTTTTTACCAACTAGGAAGGTAGTTTATTGATTGATTGTTAAGGGCTATGACATTAACTCAAGTTAAGTAAAGAGAGATAAGATTCTATATTATTTAGTTTAGATAAATATAAATACACATTCAAAGGTATAATTATTATTAATAAAACTATGGTTATATAAAATAACATATTCTTTTTATTTTTGCTTATATATGAAACGATATCAAATATAAATCCTAGAATGACCATACAGCTTACAATCCAAAGTATTTTCAAACTGGTAATTTCACTTTTTAGTAAGATAGCCCTTAGCTCGTTATCATGAGTGATTGTAATTTCTATGTTTTCTTTTTTTAGAAAACTGGTTTTTTCAATAGAAAATGATTCAGTCGTCTCATTTTCAATGGAGTATCCACCAGGATAAACATTAAAAATAGATAGTATTAACAAAAAGGCCAAGAATCCAAAAATAAGAATACTGAGGTTACGTAATTGTTTACTCGAAGTATCTTGAGTATCTTTAAGATTCAATTAATCACTCCCTGAGTTTTTTAATAATACTCTATTTAGGGGTTTTTAAAACCATAGAGTCCAGCAAATATTATCATTGAATAATTTATCAAACTAAATATTATGATAAAAACTAAATAATTTCTAAAGGTATTCCTTTTACCCAATGCTGCAAGTAATAGGGCTATAAGCACCAAAAGTATTGGCATAAAAAATCCTAAGTTTCCATCAATTCCGTAAGTAAAATAGTCTGAAGAGTTAAGAAATATTATCAAAGCAAAGGGTATAGTAGATGCTAAATAGAAAAACAAGGAAAAATAAAGAAGATTATTTTTGTGCAAGAAGCCACCACCATTAACTTGTTAATATTTAGTTTCAGTTAAATATTAACATATAAAACAAAATTTCACTCATATTCGTATGTTACTCTCTCATTCTTTTATATCTATATCTAGATATAAATATTTTGGATAGGTCTTATAGCTTTAACTACAATATGCTTGTACTCTTCAGCAAGTAACTAGCGTCTTTAAGAGCAAAGGTTCCCTTAACGGAAAGAAGATGATATGATAATCGAAGAATTTTTTTCAAAGGAGATTATCATGGAAAGTTTAAAACAACAATGGTTTGGAAATATACGGGGCGATATCTTATCCGGAATAGTAGTTGCTCTTGCCCTTATTCCTGAAGCCATTGCTTTTTCAATCATAGCTGGTGTCGATCCGATGGTAGGGCTATATGCTTCTTTTTGTATAGCAGTCATTATTGCCTTTGTAGGCGGACGACCAGGTATGATATCTGCAGCGACTGGAGCAATGGCTCTAGTTATGGTGCCTCTTGTTAAAGAATACGGATTAGATTATTTATTAGCAGCAACCATCTTGACAGGGATTATTCAACTACTATTTGGTGTATTTAAGATTGCTAAGCTGATGAAGTATATTCCTAATGCTGTGATGATTGGGTTCGTCAATTCGTTAGCAATACTAATATTCATGGCTCAAGTACCACATTTCATTGGGATCTCAACGATGACGTATATTTTTGTAGGAATTACACTTATTCTTGTTTATACATTACCACGTTTCATCAAAGTAATACCGGCACCGTTAATAGCGATCGTCACATTAACTATCGTTGCTATTTACAGTGGATTTGAATTAAAAACGATAGGTGATTTAGGAAATATTTCACAAACCTTACCATCCTTTTTGCTTCCAAATGTTCCTCTAAATTTAGAAACGCTACAGATAATTTTCCCATTTTCTATAGCACTTGCAATAGTGGGATTAGTAGAGTCGTTACTTACATCTCAAATTTTAGATGATATGACTGCAACCGAAAGTGATAAAAATAAAGAGGCTAGAGGTCAAGGTATTGCTAACTTCGTAACAGGATTCTTTGGTGGTATGGCAGGATGTGCGATGATTGGACAATCAGTGATTAACGTTAAATCAGGAGGAAGAGGTCGACTTTCTACTCTAGTAGCAGGTTTGTTCCTTATATTCCTAATCATTGTTTTAGGTGACTTGGTCGTTAAAATTCCAATGCCAGTCTTAGTTGGAATCATGATTATGGTATGTATCGGTACATTTGACTGGAACTCATTTAAGTATTTAGTAAAAGCACCAAGAACAGATGCACTGGTCATGCTGACTACTGTAATAATTGTAGTGTATACACACGACCTGTCAAAGGGAGTTATCGCAGGAGTTATATTAAGCGCGGTTTTCTTTGTTGTAAAAATTTCTACCCTAAAAGTTATAGAACAGGATCAGCGATACATTATAGAAGGGCAGCTATTTTTTGCCTCTACTGATAGCTTTGTAGATTACTTTAAAAAGTCGACTACACTATCGGATACTATACAAATTGATTTTACTAATAGTAGGATCTGGGATGATTCCGGGGTAGGAGCATTATTTAAAGTGAAGGATTTACTAAGTGAGCGAGGACTTCAAGTAGAATTAATCGGCTTAGATTCATATAGTAAAAAAATGATTGCTCAAATAGATGCTCTATCCACTCATTAAAGGGGGAATCCGCACCATGTATAACCATATTGTTTTAGCAGCAGATGGCTCTGAAAATGCTGTTCGAGCAGCGAAGGAGACAATCAAAATTGCTTCTTTAAATAAGCAATGTTTGGTGGAAATAGTTTATGTAGCAGATTTTGAAAAAGCAAGGACAGAGGTACTGCATGCAGGCTCTACAGAGGTGTTAGAATTAGAACGTCGAAAGAAAAAAAAAAATGTTGAGCTACTTTTAAAGGAATCGGAAATTAGCTATAAAATCAATATACTGCATGGTATCCCTGGTCCTGAGATTGTTAAATTCGCCAATGAAAATAAGGTAGATCTTTTAGTCATTGGGAGCAGAGGCTTAAATTCCCTACAGGAAATGGTTTTAGGAAGCGTCAGTCATAAGGTAATAAAACAAGTTCAATGCCCAGCTTTAGTAGTTAAGTAAATTCATGTTAAAGTCCTGTTTATAACAGGGCTTTTATTTTTGGTGGAGTTTTCATATAATTTAATAAACTAGAGGAGGTTACTAATGGGCACTCAAGAAGGAATATATATTCGTCTTCTTCAAATGAAAGATACAGAAGCGGCACTGGACTTAGAAATAAGAAACAAGGAATTTTTCAAGCACTATTCAGTTTTAAGAGAGCCGGATTTTTACACATATGAAAAAATAAAGGAACGCATTGAAAATGGGATAACAGGTGCAACAAATGATACATTGTATGCGTTCGGCATCTTTTTATCCAAAACAGATGAATTAATTGGCAATGTTGCCCTATCACACATCTCTCGAGGTCCAGCTCAAAGTTGTATGATTGGTTACACCTTAGACGAACAGCAAAATGGGAAGGGCTACATGACGGAAGCAGTTAAGATGGCCGTTGCTTATGGCTTTGAAACATTAAAATTACATAGAATCGAGGCTGGAGTTATGCCCCACAATACACCTTCAATAAAAGTGTTGGAAAAAGCAGGCTTTCATAAAGAAGGGATTGCTAAAGAAAATGTACAAATAAATGGTAAATGGCAAGACCATCTCATCTTAGCTATTATTAATCAAGAAAATTAAGAGGGCTTTAAGTAATTAGAGTTTTATAGGAGACAAAGAAAATGATAGATATGAAAAGAATTAGTTTAGAGCCTGGCAAAAGAGTAATAGTGATCTCGGATATACATGCAAACTTACAGCTATTTAAAAAGTTATTAGACAGAGTCAATTACCAGCTGGATGATTATCTATTTATTAATGGGGACTTATGCGAAAAAGGAGATAACAGCTTAGAGGTTGTGGAATTTGTCCGCTCGCTTCAAAAGAGCTCAAGCAACGTTTTTATTGTCAAAGGTAATTGTGACGTTGTTCATCGGTACGTTTTTCAAGAAAGTGAAGGAATAATTCCTTACATGAAAAGTCGAAAATCTATTTTAAATGAGATGCTTGCAAAGAATAACAAGCGTGTTGAGGAATTTAATAGCGTAAAACACTTGTCAACGTATTATAAAGCACATTTTCAAGACATAATTGATTGGCTAGAAGCTCTACCGGTCGCTTATGAAACCGATGATTTTATCATCATTCATGCAGGAATTGATCCTAAAACAGATTGGAAGCAAACGGACGAAAAAATTGCTTTATATACCTCCTTTTTTCTAGATAAATCTCATCAGGCAGGTAAGCCAGTAATTGTTGGTCATTGGCCAGTGATTAACTACAGAGCAACCGATGTAAGCTCCCATAACCCTTTGGTAGATTTAGAGAAGAATATAATAGCCATTGATGGTGGAAACCAACTGAAACAAGACGGTCAGTTGAATGCTTTAATCATTCAGGACGGGACATATTCCTATACATTTGTGGACAGTCTTAATCATTACATAATAATAGAACATGATCATATGGCTGACTTAAACAGAACTGGTACAGTCACTTATCCTAATTACGAATTAAAAATAATGAAAAGGGGGGCATTTTTTACACGATGTCAAAATGTACTCCTAGGAACAGAACAATGGATTAAAAATGAATATATTATAGAAAAAAATGATTCCATCCTATGTAAAACAGATGTAAGCACTACCTTCCTTCCGGTAAAGCGAGGAGAAAAGGTTTGGGTAGTTGATGACACATGTGAAGGATATATCCTTGTTAAAAATGAAAATGGAGAAATAGGATGGATTGAACGTTGAGAGATGCTTAATGACTGTTTTGTAATTTTATCCAACTACCACAATCAATCGAATTGTTGGTAGTTTTTTGAATTAATATATATTTTAACCTAGTTAGATGGTATATTAATTATAAGTTTTTTGAATATTTGTTTACAATTCTTTTCGGCAAAAGAAAGCAACACTTAGTACCATATTAAAATTTTTAAAAATTATACATTACGAGTCCATACATAGGAGTGTTTTATAGTGAGCCAAAAATGGTTGGAATGGGCCAAACGAATACAAGCATTATCACAATCTGGATTGGCTTTTTCAAAGGATATATACGATATCGAGCGATATGAAGAGTTAAGAGCTATAAGTGTTGAAATTTTGGCGGAGCATACGGGTTTAGAATTTCAAAAGGTAAGTGATTTATTTGCTACAGATAAGGGATATCAAACACCAAAAGTAGACGTGCGTGGGGTAGTTTTTAAGGACAATCAAATTTTAATGGTTCGTGAAAGCCTGGACAACAAATGGGCATTACCGGGTGGTTTTTGTGATATCGGATTATCCGCAGCGGAAAATATCGTAAAGGAAATAAAAGAGGAATCTGGTTATGAAGTAAGGCCAGTAAAATTGCTTGCATTAATGGATAAGGACAAGCATCCCCATCCACCTGAGGCTTACCATTACTATAAAATTTTTATTCGTTGTGAAATTACTGGAGGGGCACCTGCTAGCGGAGTGGAGACAAATCATGTTCAATTCTTTTCTCCAACTAACTTACCTACACTATCTACTAACAGAAATACAGAATCTCAGATTAAGACTATGTTTGAATTTCTCATTAATCCAGATAAAGAAACGATCTTCGATTAACGTATGGAGGTACATGAGCCGATGATATATGTAGTACGACACGGAGAAACAGATTTAAATAAGGAAGGTCGCTTACAAGGTAGAAACGGCCTCCCATTAAATGAAAAAGGAAAACAGCAAGCTGAATACGTAAGAAAACTTTTAAAAGAAGTTCCTTTTCACTTAGTTTTTTCTTCCCCTCAGGAAAGAGCAATACAAACTGCAGAAATTGTAACGGGTAGAACAGCTACCATAGATTCCAGGCTAGATGTTTTTGATTTGGGTGGGGCAGACAGAGTAAAAAAAGAAGAAGTGAAGCTGGCAGGTGCGATACCTGATCCAACTATTTATAAGGGTGTGGAAGATATCACTATATATGTTACACGAGTATTTGATTTCATGTTTCACCTAGAAAAGACATACAACAAGTTTCAAGGAAATATACTCATCTCTGGGCACCGTTGTACGACAGGTTGTATAGGTGCTTATTTTGAAGGTATACCGAAAGATAAAAATATCTTACGCTATTCCTCAAATAATGGAGAGTTCAAAGTCTATACCTTTAAGGAGGAGTTACATGTTCATTGTTAATGTGGAGGGTGCTATATATAAAGAAGGAAAGTGGCTTCTAGTGAAACGAAGTGAGCAGGAGGAGCATGGTGCGGGAGGCCTGGCTCTTGTTGGTGGTAAGGTAGATCAAGAAGGGAATTCAAGTGATATTTTCGAAAGAACGCTAATTCGAGAGATTGATGAAGAGGTAGGCATTGAAGTAACAAATCTTCAATATGTGAATAGCTCGACCTTTATATCAGATACAGGAAAACCTGTTGTAGATATTGTCTTCGTTTGTGACCACTTCTTTGGGGAACCATACGTGAAATGCAAAGAAGAATTAGACGAAGTAATATGGATGACCACGGAAGAAATCTTAAATGGGGAAGAGTTTCCAGATTACCTTAAACGGAATATTACTCAAGCAGAACAGTTAAGAACACTAACAGAACAAATTAAAGTAGGTTAAAATATAGAAGTTACCTCAACTTGTAATTTCAATCCAAAATGGTATAATTTAGAAAAAGTGAGCGATTTTATAATAAAGCAAATACATATATTGTTGTTCAAGGGAGAAAAGAACGGATGGGAAATTCTCAAAGCAGGTTGAAGAAGAAATCTTCTTCTAAAAAGAGAAAGATTAAAAATATAGTATTAATTGGTTTAATGGCATTGACTTCGGCTATTATTTTCTTCGCGATTAATTTATCCTGGGAAGCCAAGCATGCAAACAATAAAATGTTTGTGCCATTGGAAAAAGACCTAAAAGACACTTCGATTAAGAATGAGCTAGTAGCAAAGGCGGATGACTCACCTTTTACTATTCTTTTAACAGGCGTTGAGCGAGGAAAGACGGAAAAATATGGTCGTTCAGATATGCTAATTGTAGCAACTGTTAATCCGTCTACAAACAAAATTTCTATGGTAAGCATCCCTAGAGATACGTTAGTTCATATCGAAGGATTAGACAGGGAAGATAAGATTAACCATGCTTATGCAAACGGGGGAATTGATTGGGTATCAGAAGCAATAGAGACCATGCTAGGTATACCTATCGATTATTATGTCTCCACTGACTTTCAGGGCTTCCAAGATATAGTCGATACCATAGGAGGCGTTGAGGTAGATGTACCTTTTACATTTAAAATTCAACTCGCTAACTTTGAGTGGAAAACTTTTACGGAAGGTCCTATGTTTTTAGAAGGTGACGAGGCACTGGCGTATGTACGAATGCGAAAAAAAGATCCTGAGGGAGATAAGGGCCGTAATGAACGGCAACAGCAAGTTATCGAATCATTATTAAACAAGATGACCAATGTGGGCATGATTACTAAAATTGATGATTTAATAGAGGATGTAGGGGATAATGTCAAAACGAATATCCCGTCCTCAGATTATTTAAAACTAGCCAAAATGTATCAAAAATTTAAAAACAGTCCTATTGAGCATTTACAGTTAGATGGCAGTGGTAAAATGATCTACAGTAAAGAAGCAGGACTGGACCTTTGGTATTTTGTTCCAGAAGAAGACTCACTTAGTAAAGTCGGGGAGCAGCTAAAATCCAACCTAGTTAGTACTACATATAAAGCAGATGTAGAAGAAGTAAAGGATTTATCAATAGGTAAATAAAACGTGTCCGGGTACCATCCCCGGACACGTTTTTTATTTTGAGATAAATTGTTTGCTTCCTAAGTGAACATTTGATATTATAACTGACGAACGTTCGTTAAAAGGAGCGATAGGTGTGAAACATATAGAATTAAAAGAAGCTGCTCTCAAGTATTTTACGATT
Organism: uncultured Psychrobacillus sp.; assembly: GCF_938022135.1. Classification (NCBI taxonomy): domain Bacteria; kingdom Bacillati; phylum Bacillota; class Bacilli; order Caryophanales; family Bacillaceae; genus Psychrobacillus; species uncultured Psychrobacillus sp. Next base: position 129,149 of record NZ_CALIED010000010.1, on the reverse strand, counting down.
CATGGATATGAAGGAGCCTCATTATCTCAAATAGCTGAAGAAGTGGGTATGAAAAAACAGTCCATATATGCACACTTTAAAGGAAAAGATGACCTTTTTCTTCAAGTCTTAAGAGATGCCAAGCAAATCGAGCTGAACACAAAGCTTCATTATTTTCGTCCTCTTGATGCTGAAGATCCTTTAAAGGATTTATATGGCTTCTTAAAAATGGTTATTAATCTTTTTCAAAAAGACGAGCATTTAAAATTTTGGCTAAGGATGTCATTTTTTCCTCCAGCGCACTTAGCTAAAGATATCGAAGAAGATGTACTTGATATAGAGAAACAAGTGCAAGCTGTATTAGAAGAAAAATTTCAACAATGGATAGATGCAAAGCTAGTTGACGGTGAGTCAGCATTGATTTTGACATATGCTTTTTTAAGCATGATAGATTCGATGATGCTTGAACTTGTCTATAACAACGATGAGAAGCGTTTATCAGAGAGATTAGATGCCTCCTGGAAGGTATTTTGTCGTGGTATATCTAATCATTAAAGTTAAAGAAAGAAGTGCGTAGGATGAACAAACCATTAAAAGAACAAAAATCCGTAGTTATTATACTTCTTAGCAATATATTCATTGCTTTTTTAGGAGTAGGCTTAGTAATACCTGTTATGCCATCATTTATGAATATCATGAATCTTACAGGAAGTACAATGGGGTATCTAGTTGCGGTATTTGCAGTTGCCCAATTGATAACCTCCCCCTTTGCAGGTCGATGGGTTGATCAAATCGGCCGTAAGAAAATGATTACTCTAGGACTATTATTGTTTGCTATTTCCGAGCTTATTTTTGGAGCTGGAACAAATGTTTGGGTGCTTTACTTATCAAGAGCATTGGGTGGGATTAGTGCAGCCTTTATAATGCCTGGTGTAACTGCTTATATTGCAGATATAACTACGATAAAGGAACGTCCAAAAGCGATGGGCTATATTTCAGCAGCTATTAGTACTGGTTTTATCATTGGACCAGGAATCGGAGGGTTTTTAGCTGAATTTGGCATAAGAGTACCTTTTTACTTTGCAGCAGGTATAGCATTTATTGCTTGTATCACCTCTTTATTTATCCTAAAGGAACCACTCTCTAAAGAAGAGCTTGCAGAAATATCCACTAATAGTAAGCAAACCAATTTTATAGGCGACTTGAATAAATCATTTAAACCAATGTACTTCATAGCCTTTATTATTATATTTGTGTTAGCATTCGGATTATCTGCTTACGAAACTGTGTTCAGTTTATTTTCTGATCATAAATTTGGCTTCACTCCAAAGGACATTGCTCTCATTATAACTATCAGCTCGATATTCGGTGTAGTCGTGCAAATATTTATGTTTGGCAAGCTTGTTGATTGGCTAGGAGAAAAAAAGTTAATACAAATCTGTTTAATAGTTGGGGTCTTATTAGCGTTTGTTTCTACAATGGTTACAAGCTTCCTCATGGTACTATTAGTCACAAGTTTTATTTTTCTAGCATTTGATTTACTGCGTCCTGCTTTAACGACATTTTTATCAAGAGCGGGAGGAAAAGAGCAGGGATTTGTTGCGGGCATGAATTCCACTTATACGAGCCTAGGTAATATAGTAGGACCAGCTCTCGGAGGTATTCTTTTCGATGTGAATATTCATTACCCTTACCTGTTTGCCGGACTTGTTATGTTGGTGGGGCTTGTGATCACTGTGTATTGGAAGGATAAGCAATGGGAGACTAGTTTATAAAAAATTTAAAACTATTAAGAAGTATTGCAACGGAAACGTTTAGCAATACTTCTTTTTTGCAGGGATGTATTTCATAGAACGGGAAGAAATCGGAATCTGAGCTAATACCAATTGGCGATATTAAAGGTAAGGTTGATTTTAAATACACATAAAAAAATAAGCTTGGATATTTTTCCTGATTCATTTTACTTTAAAATTATTTTTTATTAACGAACCCTCTAGCTTGATAAGACCTTTTTATATTTTACCTTCTTTTATCCATGTCCGAATTTGGTAACTTCCGAACACTGATGCTAAGAAAAGTAAAAGCATAATTATAACGTAAAGCGAAAGTCTATTGATTTCTAGTAAGCCTTCGCCGGTTGCCACTGTCCAAATGGATAATCCAAATAGCATTAAGTAACAAAATACATTAGGAACAATCCATGCGATTCTTAACTTTGTATTTTTCAAAAAAATTCCCCCTCGGACTATATACGAAAGTCAACATGAATAGATTCCAAATAAATATTTCCTTCTCGAAGTAAAGCACACCGTTATTTCAACAAGAAACGTAGCTCCTTTTAATTATTTTTAGTGAAATTAACCCATTGGTCAGTAGGTCCTGTGTTATCTATTATGAATAAACTACCGTCTTTCTTATAAAGAAAAATTTCATTCCCAGATTCAGCACCATCTCCTAATGCTGTTAATGTGTTTGTTGAGACAATTTGACTCATATCCACTTCATCTTTAGGAATAATCCTTTTAAAAACATACTTCTCACCACCATAATTTATCCATTGCAGTGGAGTAGGTTCGCTAATTTCAGGCTCTTCAGTAGTTTCTTTCTCCGATGAATTGTTACTAATAGCTGATGAATCGTTAGTGCAACCCGATAAGATAGCAATAGCTATTAATGAAAAGAAAAAGTATTTTATTCTAATACGATTTTCCTCCTTTTCCCAATAAGTCGTTAATTTTCAGTTAAAGTTTCATTTATTGTTATTAAACTAACCAGCGTCGCCGCCTAATCAACATATATTATTCTCTCTATTATTGTTCACGTTTTTACAAAATATCAGGAGTAGTTATTTCAATTTAAAGGAGTTAACTATTCTGATATGGAATACTAATATAGGATCTTCCATAAGGGTGTCTACCTTGAATTAATTTTGCATCGTAGTCATTTTGATATTTCTTTTTATGGCTATTCTTATATAGCTTTGGTAGAAGGCTGAAATGTATGATTTACAAAAGTAGGATATTAGCAGTTTAGAAAATAGGGGGCATTGTATGTGGACGCAAGGTTTTATTGAGACGACTAGAGGTACATTTGAATTATTTGAGAAAGGTTCTGGACCACCTATGGCTATTACTCACCTTTATAGTGCGTTTGATAGTCGAGGAAATCATTTTGCAAATCCTTTCACAGACCATTACCATGTCTATTTGATAAACCTTAGAGGTGCCGGAAATTCCGTACAGGCTAAAGAGGAATCGGAATATAGCATGGATGAATCGGTATTAGATTTAGAGGCAATACGGATAGCCTTGAATATAGATACATGGGCATTTGGTGGACATTCCACAGGGGGCATGCTTGCTTTAAAATATGCTACATTAGCTCAGAAGTCATTAGACAAAATAGTAGCAGGTGGAGCTTCTGCTAGTGTTGCTTATAGTCAGGATGTAGAAAGTATTTATAATCAACAAAACCCTAATTTTAAAAGAATAATAGAAATAATGGATTTACTAAACGATGTACAAACTCCAATCGAAATTCGCCAAAGTATAAGCTATGAATGGACTTTGATGTCTTATCATAAAGAGGAGAACTTAAAGGAAGCCTTAAGGACACCTAACAGTGGAAAGACAGTGGGGCCAAGGCTTGATTATTTTAGAAAAGTAGAATGTGCTACATATGATATTCGAGAAGAATTGAAAAGTGTCTATATACCTGCGTACATATATGCTGGAAGATTTGATACACAATGTCCGTATAAGTATGGAGAAGAGATAGCTCGATTATTGCCTAATTCAACGTTTGTTTCTTTTAATGAAAGTAATCACTTTCCTTATTCAGAGGAAGCAGAAAAATTTCATAAATTCGTGATCCAAACACTTGATTAGATAGCTCTGCACTTGAAATATCATAAGACATTTTTATTAGCAAATAAATTTTAGGAGTATGGTCTAGATGAATATACTAAGACTAAAAGAAGAGTGGCTAATGGAAGAAGCGAAAAGCTTTAAAGGATGGGATTTTTCTCATTTAAAAAACCGTTGGGAAGAGCAAGCGACACCATGGGATTATCGAAAAATTATAGATCAATACTTATCTAATGAGCATTCTCTTCTAGATATGGGAACAGGTGGAGGTGAGTTCCTGCTCACCTTAGGTCATCCCTATGAAAATACATCCATTACAGAAGGGTGGGAGCCCAATATAAATTTATGCAAAGAGACTTTGGAGCCATTAGGGATACATGTTAAGCAGGTGTTTGATGACAATCTATTACCTTTTGAGGACCAAACCTTTGATGTTATTATTAATCGCCATGAATCCTATAATTTGAAGGAAGTTCGAAGAGTTCTTAAAAAAGACGGCATCTTTATAACCCAGCAGGTAGGGGGAAGGGATAATGAGTGGCTTTCTAACAATTTAATCCCTAACTTCAAGTCTCTATATCCTAATTTCTCTCTCGAGAACGAAGCCCAAAAGTTTACGGCTGAAGGATTTTCTTTACTATATAAAAACGAATCATATCCTTCGTTGAAGTTTAGGGATGTCGGAGCAATTGTGTACTATGCAAAAATTATAGATTGGGAATTTCCAGGATTTACAGTCGACTCCTGTCTGGAACGATTAATAGAATTAGAGAAAATGAAGGAAAGTCAAGGATATATAGAAAGTCTACAACATCGCTTTATATTAGTGGCGAAAAACGGGTGAATAAAAATATTTAACAAGAAAATTGTCATTAAATTATATTCATTTAATAAACGATATAATCCCGAATAAATGCACTATTTCTCTATGAATATGATTATCTAGCAAATCATGTGCCTGCATTTAATTTCACATAAGCCATTAAAATATTATTTAAATCTATTGAATTTAATGTTCCGCGATAAGTTTCCGCATCTTCAAGATTAAAATATTCTTCAGAATCTATTTCTGCATAGGATGGTTTGTCGAGCATAGCTTCTTGCCAATATGTAATTTTAACGCGATTAGGATACCTATTAGTTGGAGCGGTACCAGTAATCTTTACCATAAGGGCTAAAGCAGTACCATCTTGAGAAACTGAAATAATTAATGCCGGTCGACCTTTTGCAGAAGAACCGTCCGCAGGAAGTGGTGGTTTAAATGGAAAAACAACATCGTAGATATCCCGGCTTTCATTAGTCTTCTAGCCACCTCTTATGATTCGGATTATTATAGTCAAAATTAGTAATTACTCCTGCTTTATTTACTTTAAGTACTTCTGTATTATTTTTAAATTTTATTTGAGCTATTTGATTGGAAAGTAATTCATTTTTCATTTCTAAACTTATTTTTCTATTTTGACGACCTAGTTTAACTCTTCTCGAAGATGGAACTCTCGCTAATTTAATCATCTTCTTTTCCCTCCTTTTCCTCATTTACAGCACATCCTTCATATTTATTATACATAGTATATGCTGTAAGAATTAAAAATAACCTTTTCTTACTTATATATTACCCAATCTCAAGATAAATAGTCAATACTTGGAAAAAAGTTGGACACTGCTTATGTGACAATCCACATGCTTCAAATAATTATTGTAATCCATATATAGCTAAATGAGCGATAAATTAGGCAATACGTACTCACTAGTGTTTTAAATTTTACTTTTGTATTCATTTATAAATGAGTAATTTTTTTATTTATTGATTGTAGGGCAGGCGGCGACTCCAGTAGGATGAGGGAGACAGATAAGACATCACAACCACGCGCGTTAGCGATGGGTGATGGCTTATCGCTCACCCCACGGAAAGCGTCCGAGATATGAGCGGAAACCAATTCTACTTTACACATAAAAAAATAATCCTACTTCAACAATTAATTTTAGGTAAATTAGCATATCTTGGACTAGCCTTTTTAACTGAAATGTCGTTTCTGCCTTACATAGTAAAGGAAATAACCCTCTACACATCGAATTAGTAAAATACTAATCCCGTGTGTAGGGGGTTAATCGTTTTATAAGAACATAAAGGGGGGAAGGAAAAGAACGTTGTTAAGGAATTAGCCTGTATAAAATACTTTAAAAGGGGAGATATAAAAATGACTAATTATACACCCAAGAAAAAATATTATATTCCAACTAACATTGAAGATAAACTTTCAAAGGATTTCGTTCAAGGAATAACACGTAATTTTGAAATGTTAGATGAAATGGATGGTGGAACAGCTAAGACGATTAAGGCCGACACAACCGGACGGACAATGATTCAAGAATTAATCCAACTTGCTTTTGATCACGCTAGAGATGGAGACACGTTAATTCTCCCACCAGGGCGTTATTGGCTAGAAAAAAACAACAAACTAAAGGATTTTCCAAATAATGACCAGCCATGCCTGCTCCTTAGAGGGAAAAAAAGAGTGCATTTAGTTGGCTACGGTGCAGTATTGTTTACAAGGACACATGCCCAAGGAATTTTAGAGCTTCAGCAATGTGAGGATTGTGTAATCGAGGGGATTACGTTTGAAGGGTATGGGGAATTTCCGGGCATAGATCCAGTCACAGGATATGGGGAAAAAGGAACGAAAGCTGGAGGATATCCCACGTCTGGTTTTTGGAACTACCGTAAAAATAATAGCTTTGATACAAGCGAGCGCGCAAGAAATGATGGAAAACCTTTTGGAATATTTGGTGGCGGGTTCATCGGGAATGTCGGCAGCGGAGTATTAGTGCATCGTGGCTGCAAAAATGTTCTATTTAAGTCATGTGAGAGTAGTGGTTTTAACTTTTCTGGTTTTGCAGTTGGTCATTTGGGAGACTATTTGCCAACAGATTTACAATACGAGGATAACAAAGACATTACCTTTCTAGAATGTAATGCCCATGACAATTACTCAAGTAATTTTGTTTTTTCTGCAGTGGAGAGACCGAGAGTGATTAATTGTATAAGCGATCGAGCTGGTCATCCAAACGCCTCTAAGCTGCATACGTATGTTGATCCGGGTTATGGAATAAATGCTCTTGGGACTATGTTTCCTAAGGCAAACGACCTTTTAGTAACTGGATGTACATTAAGAGGAAATAAGCGAAAAGCAATCGATGGACACGCAGCAGGTGGCTTAATCGCAACTGATAATTTAATCTCGGACTCCATGGTCGGTGGTGTGTTCTATAAATGGACGAATGTGGACCAGTTTACGAAAGACTGCATCGTAGTGAACAATAAAATTGAAGATTGTGGCTATGCTAAAAATCCACTTGGAGCGATATATGTTGGTGGGGTACAACGAGAATCAAGGGAAAATCAAGAAATGAATACGATAATCTCAAACAATCATATAAAGAATTGTTTTGGAACCGAGGGTGTGATTTTTGCTGGAGCATTTGATCGACTGATTATTGAGGGAAATATCGTTCATGGCACACCACGGGAGTTAGACGTAGCTAACACTACTTTTGAGCCATACGTTATGTATGTTGGATATTCGATTGCTACACAGCCAAACTTTGCTGGTAATATATCTAATAACGTAATTGATGTAAATCATCCACAAATAGCTGGAGGGATTTTAGTTCGAAATTTGGAGGACGGCTCTGTTCTAGGTAACACGATTAAAACACAGAATCCATTGACTCTTTACGGCTTAAGATTATGGAACTGTAAGGACGTAGGGGCAGTTGGGAATACGATTAAAATGGGTCCAGAAGGAATACCTTTGGATGCAGAAACAACAGGGGTAGTAGCACACAACACATTGTTTGGAGGAAATGCTGCATTTCAGCCTCTTCAGGGTCAATCAATTTTCTTTACTATCAATGCAAATAACGGGAATGGTGCGGTGCAATTTAAAAGCGGACAATCTTATATTTCAATCATAGAAAGCAATGAAAAAGGACTAGAGGTTAAGCTTCGAAATACCTCTCCTGGTATTCAGCCAATGGTGAAGGTTTCCCAAACGGGAGAAAAGGGGCTTATTGCTTCCGAGCAATTCATCAATTATATTTATACCCATCAAGTATCTCAACAAAGTATCATTATTGGTATAAAGGCTGACAAAGAGTCTAATCATATACCTTTTGCAAATATGACCCATGGTGGTCTTGAAATTGAAATTATTATTTAGGTGAGAAAAATAGTTTGACAATTTAAAGTATTCCTATTAACATAGACAATAACTTTTATGTTCGGGTAAAGGCAGAAGGCATTGAGAGCAATGTCGCCATTAGAACAGACGAGTCGAGATGAGTATAGCTGAGAAATTGTTTAAATAAGAGAAGTAGCATCAGTGATGCAATTAAGAGAGTCAGTGGTAGGTGTGAACTGATTTGCAACTGATGTGAATGGACTTATCAGAGCTACCTTGATAACATTTTTGTTTTAGAGGTAGACGTATTTCCTACGTTATAAGGAACAAAGGGGGAGTATATATACTCCAACTAGAGGTGGCAACGCGGTTAACATCGTCCTCTTCATGGGAATTTTTATATTCCTATGGAGAGGATTTTTTTATTTAGCTGAGATGAGACGAGGAGAGATTAGATGAGAGAGTATATTGAACAGGTGAATAATAATGAGCATTTATCATTCGAGGAAATGAAGGAAGCTTCCAGAATTATTTTTGAGGAAAGTACAGATTTAAACTTGATACAGGAATTTTTGATTGCTTTATCTAAAAAAGGAGAAACGGCAAACGAAGTAGCAGCCCTTGCTACGGTAATAAAATCTTTAGCCGTCAAGGTAGATGTACCCTCCGGTAATTATATGGATAATTGCGGAACTGGAGGTGACGGATCTAATAGCTTTAATATTAGTACGGCCTCAGCGTTTGTTATGGCAGGTGCGGGTGTAAAGGTAGCTAAGCACGGGAATCGAAAAATCTCCAGTGCATCTGGAAGTACAGATGTATTAGAGGCACTGGGAATAGAATCTATGATTGATATACAAGATTCTTTAAATATATTAAAAAATGAAGGCATTACATTTTTATATGCACCAATCGTACATCCGAAACTAAGAAGAATCGGCCTAGTAAGGCAGCAAATAGGTAAACCAACTATCTTTAATCTCGTTGGTCCACTTACAAACCCAGTTCCACTCATCAGTCAATACACCGGCATTAACCGGCCAGACTTTACGATGGAATATGGGAAGGTACTACATATGCTTGGAAGAGAACGAGCAATTGTAGTTTGCGGGACAGGAGGTATGGATGAGGCTTCCCTAGCAGGCAGTAATTCTTTCGTGTTAGTAGAAAAGGGGGACTTGATTCCTTTCACCCTTTCTCCTGAGGATGTCGGCCTAACCACATATCCAGCCTCAGCTGTACAAGGAGGAACTGCTCAGGAAAATGCCATTATAATGCGGAACTTGCTTAACGGTAAGCAAGATGCTTATTTTGATAGCGTTATATTTAACGCAGGTATCGGTCTTTTTGCCAATGGAGTTGTTAATAATATACCTGAGGGTGTAAAACTAGCTAAAGACAGCATTCTCTCTGGCAAAGCTTTTGATAAATTGGAGGCGGTTATCGCCTATAGCTCCTCTGCAGCGCAGGAGGTAATACTATGACTACGATTCTCGAAAAAATTCTTAAAGAAAAAGAGAGCTTTGTTAATCAGTTGATGCAAAAAAAGCTACCGATATCTAAAAAAGATATTAAAAGATCTTCTCTTTTTGAGCTTTTATATAAGAACAAGCAGCTCCAAGTCATTGCAGAGATTAAACGAGCATCCCCTTCCAAGGGTTTAATTCAAGGCATGGTTGACCCTGCTCACCAAGCTTTTCTCTACCAAAATTCCGGGGCTGCCTGCATATCCGTTTTAACCGATACTCCTTTCTTTCAAGGTAGTTTTGAAGATTTAATGACTGTAGCAGATACAGTAGACATACCGATTTTGTGCAAGGACTTTATCATACACGAAATACAAATAGATTTTGCTAAAAGTGCTGGTGCGTCTGTCATTCTTCTCATTGTCGCAGCACTTTCAAAGGAAAAGTTAACAGATTTATATGCATATGCAGTGTCAAATGGTCTAGAGGTGCTAGTAGAAGTTCATAACGCCCGAGAGCTTGATGTAGCACTTCAATTAGATGCAAAACTTATTGGAGTGAATAACAGAGACTTACATTCATTTGAAGTTCATTTAACTAATACCGCTGATTTGGCAAAGCATTTTCCATTTCAAGAGAAAAGGGTGTTAATCAGTGAAAGCGGTATATGGACTGCAGAGGATGCCAAAAGAGTTGCGGGCTATGGTGCCAGTGCAGTACTAGTAGGGGAAGCCTTAATGAGAAGCGGTAAAGTGCAGGAGTCTATCCGTAGCTTACAAGTTGAACGGGAAGTGGTTGTCCTATGACTAAGGTGAAGATATGTGGTTTGATGCAGAAAAGTCATGTGATTGCAGCAGTAGAAGCCGGCGCCGATGCCGTAGGCTTTGTTTTTGCACCTAGCAAAAGGAGAATCACAATAGACCGGGCGCATGAGCTAGCAAAACTAGTTCCAGCAGAGTTGTTAAAAATAGGAGTGTTTGTTAATCCGGAGGTAGAGGAACTGGAACAAGCAATCCGTGAAGTCCCTCTGGATTATATACAATTACATGGTAATGAGGGATCCGAATTAATAGAGGCTGTTAAGTTTCCCACTATTAAAGCAATTGCTATTAGAGAAGAACAGGACGTTGAGAAAGCGAGTAATTTTGATACAGAATATATGCTTTTTGATGCCCCAGGCACGAATTATATGGGCGGTAGTGGTATGACCTTTGACTGGAAGCTTTTAAATGGACACCGAATATCCCCTAAGCGAGTAATTTTGGCCGGTGGGCTGAATGTATCTAACGTAAAAGAGGCTATTGAAAGAGTAAAGCCTTTTATGGTGGATGTATCCAGTGGAGTTGAGATAGATGGAAAAAAAGATGAGCAATTGATACGTGAATTTATACTTACGGTCAAGGATGAGGAGAGATGAGCATGGTACAAACGAAGGCTGGACGATATGGACGTTTTGGGGGGCAGTATGTCCCGGAAACATTAATGACTGCATTAGGGGAATTAGAGGCTGCCTATGAATTAGCAATCCAAGATGCCTCCTTTTTAGAGGAAGTGAACTATTACCTAAAAGATTATGTTGGAAGAGAGACACCTTTATATTTTGCAGAAAGACTCACCAAGGAAATAGGTGGGGCAAGAATTTTATTGAAACGCGAAGATTTAAATCATACTGGTGCACACAAAATTAATAATACGATTGGGCAGGCATTACTCGCTGTTAGAATGGGAAAGAAAAAGATTGTAGCTGAAACAGGTGCAGGTCAGCATGGAGTCGCAACCGCTACTGTTTGTGCCCTATTCAACCTCGAATGTATCGTTTTTATGGGGAAAGAGGATGTACGCAGACAGCAACTGAATGTTTTTCGAATGGAGCTACTAGGTGCCAAGGTAGTGTCAGTAGATCAAGGCTCTGGAACCTTAAAGGATGCAGTCAATGAAGCTCTTAGGTACTGGGTAGCCAATGTAGAGGACACCCATTATATATTAGGATCTGCCCTTGGTCCTCACCCATTCCCTAGAATAGTTCGCGACTTTCAACGTGTCATTGGTGTTGAAACTAGGAAGCAAATAGTTGAAAAGGAAGGGAAGCTACCGGATGCCATCGTAGCCTGTGTTGGCGGAGGAAGTAACGCCATTGGAATGTTTCATCCATTTATAGACGATATAAACGTTGCTTTATACGGAGTTGAGGCAGCGGGAGAAGGTATCGAAACTGGAAAGCATGCTGCAGCCATTGCAGGCGCTAAAGAAGGTGTACTACATGGTGCGTATATGTATATCCTCCAGGATGATGATGGATTTATACAGGAGGCACATTCTATTTCAGCTGGGTTAGATTATCCGGCAGCTGGGCCAGAGCATAGTTATTTAAACGATATTGGAAGAGTGAAGTATGATGCAGTAAGAGATTCTGAAGCATTAGAAGGATTACAATTACTCGCCAGAACAGAAGGCATTATCCCAGCCTTAGAAAGTGCCCATGCTATCTATTATGCAGCCAACCTGGCTAAAGAAATGAGTCCTGAAGAAACACTAGTTATCTGTCTATCTGGTCGTGGGGATAAGGATGTCCATACAGTCAGAGATGCTTTAGGAGGGTTGAATCATGACTAAAAAGAAAAGGAAACTTGAACAGGCAATAGTAAGCTGCTTAAAAAATGGACAAAAAGCTTTCGTTCCTTACATTATGGCAGGGGATGGTGGTCTAGATAAGTTGAAGGATAGAATTCTATTCCTTCAAAAGGCAGGAGCTACTGCTATTGAATTAGGAATTCCATTTTCAGATCCGGTAGCGGATGGACCAACTATTCAACAAGCGGGCGAAAGAGCTCTTCAAAGCGGAGCTACCTTAAAAAATATCATGAGGGAATTAGAGGATTTCTTTCATGAGGTGACTATACCTTTGATTCTAATGACATATTATAATCCTTTATTAAGCTATGGATTAAGTAATTTTGCAAAGGATTGTCATCATCTTGGTATTGGTGGCTTAATCGTCCCTGATGTGCCTTACGAGGAAAGTGAGTCTTTACGGACAGTACTTAGTGAAACGGACGTAGCATTAGTGCCACTTGTGTCTTTGACAAGTCCTAAAGAACGTATCAAGAAAATCGTAGATGCTGGTGAAGGATTTATATATGCAGTCAGCATCAATGGCATAACTGGGGCTCGGACTGAATTGAATAATAATTTAGGTGAGTACCTCTCTTCTATTAAAGAAATAAGTAATTTACCAGTGATGGTGGGGTTTGGGATATCTACTCCCGATCAAGTAGAAAAAATGACCGAAATAGCAGACGGGGTTATTGTTGGTAGTGCAATTGTAGAGGCGTTTAATGAAGGAGATTCTGAGCAAATAAAAAATTTAATAAACGCTTCCAAAAGTAAAATAATTTCTTGAATAAGCTTAGCAATCCGATAAAAAAGACATCGGATTGCTATTTCTTTATAAAATGGTTTGTGGAAGTTACTTCTTAATATATATATCACTGGATTGGATTGTTTAAAATCTGTATTCAACTTGCCTTTTTTATGAATAGCTGTCTTCTTTTTTACTATAGGCTTCATAAGCAAAGTATCCAAATAAGAAACCGAACCCAGTTGCCCAATTGATTGCAGTTAGTAAGGAGATTGGGAAGAATATGTTTAAAAGTACAGCAATTGCAAGTCCACTCATCAATCCAAATGGTATTAAACTATCTAATAAAATTTGATCACTTTTTGATTTTTTCTTACCAAGGGTACCGTTTTCATACTTTTTCTTCATTCGGAGTATAACAAATACTACAATTCCTCCGACTATTACAAGAGGAAATAATGTATTAATCATGTCCAATGCTATATACATACTTTAAGCCCCCTTCTTGAGATGTCTAATTTATTCCAATTTTAGCACAATATTCACCAATTCTCTAATCATCCACATTTTACACGTTGGAAATTACTGTTTATAACATTGTCTACTCCTCTAAAATAAAGAGGATTTCTAGCCGATATATAGAATTACTGTATTAGGCTCATAATAGGAGCAGGAGAAACTAATAACCCCTTTGAACCAAGCTTCTTTAGTAAGCACTATATTATAATTAGAATAGAGGCAATAACATGTTAGAAATTAATAAGCCAACGAACCTAACAAAGCTTTCAACATTTCTTGAAACACTTAATAATCAATCCATATACCATATCGGCTATTGTGGACTAGACGCGGAGGAAATAAAATATACAATACTACACGAGTTTTCTGATTTGGATTTAGAGCATTCCTTTGCTGTAGCCTCTGAGCTAGACACGATTAAAGGTGCTCTTGGCTTTGACATAGATGAGGAAGAGAGAACCATTGAGGTATGGGGACCATTTGTTTTAGAGTCAGAGCAATATAAGGAAACAGCAGATGCCATGTGGAAACACCTGGTTTCAAAGCTGCCTTTTGAAATTAAAACCTTCGAATTCTTTGTCGGTAAGGAAAACTTTCGTACAAGAGAATATATTCGTGAAACTTGCGGAGTGGAAACCGGTCAGCATTTGATCCTAACAGCTAAAAAAGGAAGCTTTTTTGCAGAAAGTACAGAGGTTGTTGAATACGACCATTCTTTTAAAGAATCATTTGAAGCCCTTCACACTGTTACGTTTCCAGAGACCTACTATAATAGTTCAGAAATTTTAAGTAGGTTGGACAAACATAATAGACTAATGGTGGTAGGAGACGGAAATAAAAAAATAAAAGGTTATGTTTATGTAGAGGCAGAGCCTAGTTTTAACGATGGGACAATAGAGTATATAGCAGTTTCTATTGAATATCAGAAACAAGGAGTAGGGACCCAGCTTCTGCAAGCTGCCTTACAATACTTATTTTCCTACGAAAGTATTACGGAAATTACTTTAAGCGTTAGTTCTGGTAACGACGAAGCGTTAGGTCTTTATAAGTCATGTGGTTTTGATTTAAAAAGTGAGCTAGTCGCCTATAGGAAGTGATCTTGGGACTTAATAAAGTAAATAAATTTAACTTCCTAATTATGAACATATATTAAAGGGGAATAACAAATGGAATTATACCATTATGTAGGACACCAGCAAGATAGTAATGAATACATCAATCCAGAGCAAGCAATGAAACAAGGGTTAAATATTTCTACAAAAACAGGTTCCTATACAAACGGAGGCCGATTGTTTTCTAAAGTAACAGAAAAATATAGACCACTACGTGCACCGACATGGATTGATTTTGGTCAAGCAATAGGAGCAGAATTTACGGAACCCTCCAAGCCTTATTTCAAGTTTCCTATTTTCACAAACAAAATCCTCATTTTTAATAGAGAAATCTCTAGTGATTTGTTTGCTTACATAGAGGACGATTATATGAAAGAAGAAACAGGGGGAGGTTATTTTACTAAGGGGCTCCCTTCTAAGGAAACCTTAGTAAAACAATACTGGGAAAGCATGATCAGTATCGAGGATTATTTAGCAAATAGGCCATATGAAAATGCAGAAATCCTAATTTTTATGACGGTTTCACCGGAAATACTTGAGTTTATTGAATAGGTAACTTACATATTTATTCAATATGAAAGAAATAAATCTTTGCAGAGGCACTAGCTTTGGTTAGTGCCTTTGCTATTTAAACTAATTTTAGGAAGGGTGCTAATTATGGAGTTTCACAAAATACATTTTCTCCAAAACTACTCGTCGTTCCAACTAATAGAGGAAGGATATTCAGAGGACGAGAAATGGTGTGTAGATCAAAAATATTTACTCCGTTTATCCAGTAATACAGATCTTCAACAATTAAAAAATCAAGCTGAGCTCACAAATAAAGTACATAAATTAGATCACCATATCCCATATGTCTATGAGGTTGGGGTTTTAAAGGATAGAAGTTACGTAATTTTAGATTACATAAAAGGCGAAAATGGAGAAACGAAACTTCCTACTCTATCAAAAAAGGTTCAATATCAAGTAGGTATACAGGTTGGAGAAACACTCCGTAAAATGCATAGTATCACAGCTCCACCTAATACTCCTTGTTGGGAGGAAGTATGGACAAAGCGTATTATAAAATTGACACCACAATTTCTACCTATAGTAGAGGCAAATCCTGATTATAAATGCATACTTCCTTTTATAGACAGTCAAATTCACCTATTAAAAGGAAGACCAAGCTGTATTCAGCATTATGACTTTCATACTGGTAATATTTTAATTGATGATGACAAGTTTAGTGGTTTAATCGATATGCAAAAAATTAGATATGCCGATCCAGTCAATGAATTTTATAAGCTTGAATATTTTAATGTACAGGTTAGTAAATTTTACTCAAAGGGAGTATTAGATGGATATCATAAGCAAGGGGAAATACCTTCTAGCTTTTGGGAGTTACATCGGTTTTATGCTGCAGTTCATCTAATTTCAGCTGAGGTATGGGGACATCAAGTTGCAATCAAACAAAAAGAAAAGTTCCAAGCATTTACCCGATTTACGTTAGACCAATTTAATAATTTCCAGCTTTTAATACCTAAATGGTATACCGATCAATAACTAAAGTGTATAAGAAGACTGCTCCTGTCATTTAAATATCGAGAGGGAATTTTGCTAGTGCCTGACCATATAGTAAGCAACTATTCTTCTAGTAAATATAAAAATGTCTAGTATTTTTTTATATACTCATCTACAATTGGCACTAGGTACTAATTGTAGATGACAAGGTGGTTAATATGTATAAGTTTGTATTAGGTATAGCTAAAATTATTGTAAGATCTTTTGGTAAAGTAGAGGTATTGCACCAGGATCGTTTGCCAAAAGAAGAGGGGTATATTGTCACATGCACTCATAGAGGGTGGCTGGAAATAGTTATATTAGGAATTGCAGTTCCAGTACCAATTCATTTTATGGCAAAAAAAGAGCTATTCAATAATAGAATCATCGGTTTTCTGTTACGTAAAATCAATGCGTTTCCAGTAGATCGTGACAATCCTTCACCGAGTACTATTAAAATTCCAGTTAAATTATTAAAAAGCAAGGAAGTAGTAGGTATTTTCCCAAGTGGAACACGCAATTCTGAAGGAGCTCCATTAAAAAGAGGGGCAGTGACAATTGCAAACCTATCTAAAACTCCAATTATTCCAGCTTATTATGAGGGACCTCGTACTTTAAAGGAATTAAAGCAAATGAAAAAAGCTACCATCATATTTGGGGAACCCATTTTTATACAAGTAAAAAACAAAGATGAATTTGCCTTATATACCGAGCTGTTAAATGACCAGACACAATTATTGGCAGAAAAATTCCAAAAAACTAAACATCCATAAATAATCAGACCTAAGGCTTAGTAAACAAAAGCCTTAGGTCTATTTTAGATCATTCCTACATTTACTATAATTTAGGAAAGGTCTAAAAAGGTGGTGAGTTCGTGAAAAACATTAAAAAGAAGTTAATTATTTGTACAATTTTTTCCGCAATTTTATTCAGTATCCTCTTAGTTGTGACTTCTTTATCTCCAATGGCTGATATTGGTGAAAACTCAAATAAGTTTGGAACAACGGGCATGTGGCTAGGTTTAGCATTCTTATTAGTTTGCTATCTAGTGCCCTTACTTTTATATTCCGTCGGTATTTCTTTTATGAAATATATTATGGCTGTTGCATGTGCATTAGGTGCAATTAGCATATTCTTTTTAATCATTGCATTTGTGATTATTGGTGCGATCTATTCGATTGGAATACAGCTATTTATAGCAATAGGAATTAGTATCTTATTGCTGATCGTAAACAGCCGTTGGATGTACCTTGCTTTTATTTCAAAGCCTATTACGCAGAGCGATTAAGCTTAAATGATATTTGTTTCAAAATACAGCCCCTTTGACATAGAAGGGATGGAGGGAAAGTATATGAATTTAAAAAGGATAGTCTACGTTTGTATAACCATTTTATTGGTTGGAATTGTTATTAATATTGCCTTTAATGTAAGAGGATTTTATCAAGTAGACGCCGCTAAGGTAACAACCATAACTGAGCAGTTTGATCATGTGGAAGTCACTTCTGACAATGCATCTATTAGTGTATTACCTTCGTCTAGTTCGGATGCGTCAGTTGAATATACATCCAAACAAAACAGAAAAAATCTTTCGGTAAAAGTGAAGGACAATACTCTATTAGTAGAGCTAAAGCAAAAGTGGTGGAATAATTTTCGATTTGTAATAAACACGAGCAGTAATAAGCTAATCATTTATTTACCTGAAAAAGAATATGAAGAAATAATGGTGTCTACATCAAATGGCAGTGTTGAAGGAAATGAGATTAAGGCAAATCAACTTATTTTTGAATCTGATAACGGTTCAGTAGAATTAGAAGACATTATTGGCAAAGATGTCTATGCCGAAACGAATAACGGTAAAGTTTTCATGAAAAATGTCGAAGGAAAAATCGAGGCAGATTCAGACAATGGATCGATTACTTTAGAAACGAAAACCTTGGATCAGTATATCAGCCTAAGCACTGACAATGGTAGCATTGAAGTGAACTCTGATCAGGAGCCTACAAACGCAACCATTACAGCAAGCAATGATTTCGGTGGTATTAATATTTACGGATCCTCTGATAAAACCATCACATATGGTAAAGGCAAGTATCAAATTGAGCTGGATACGGATTTAGGCAGTATATCTGTTAAATAAATTTTTAAGGAAGATATAATAAGAGTTAGAATGGACTTTTATAGTTCATTCTTTTTTTAATGGGGAATGTTTTGATCAAACCTGCTAGAGTATAAAAACCTTGCACAGAAGTAAATAAATCTTGTGGAGACAAAAGAGAATCTTGCAGAGATGGGTAACAACCTTGCAGAGATGAACTCAAACATTGCGGAAATGAACCAGAACCTTGCAAAGTACAAACTAGAAACTCTTCACATCAAATAATTCCTTGCAAATCAATAGTTGTATGTACTTACCAGAAAGGGTCATAATATTTGATTATATCCAACGTATTGTTAGTTGAGCTTTAGCTTTTAAACTTCCTCTATTTTCACCTTGATAATAGACTTCTTCAATCAATGATTATTCATCTATACGAACTGCCATCTTCCTGCTTACTGTTTGCATTCCAAGACTTTTGTAAAAGGAAATGGCTCCATTATTGAATTCCCACACGTTCAGTTCCAATGAAGTAGATCCATGGCTTTTTGCCCAGTCCATGCATGCATGGAATATTTTTTTGCCGATACCCTTTCTGTTATGCTTGCTTGCCACTCCAAAGTCATTGATATATGCAAATTTTCTTGGGGTTAGTGAGTCGAACAGAGGAGCTTCTTTAACCTCTAATACCGCAAACCCAACTACCTCATTAGCAAGCCTCGCTATTAATATTTCACTGGATGGATTTGTTAACAACGAATGGAAGTATTCATGCGGCATTACTTGGTCGACCTGTCTAAAAATATTTGGTAAGGCAAGGGAATGTTCGTCATGCCCTTCTTTAACTAATAAATTAATCGAATTAAAATCATCTAAAGTTGCACATTCTATTAATATTTCCATTCTATGTCTCCTACTTATACTATATATTTTAATTTATTTTACTAGAGTGCTATGTTTTTGCAACTCTAAAATTCAAATTTTCTTACTTTATAAAATAAACAAGGAATATAATAGAGAAAACTAGTTTTTCAAGTATAGGTCAAATAACAATAAAGGATGAAGGCAAAATGAAGTATCCAGCAGCATTTGTAGATAAAATAACAGGAGCTTTCCAAGAAGAAGGAAAGCAATGGCTCAATCAATTACATCTAATAATAGAAGAATATAAAGAAAAATGGGAGTTGTCGATAGAGGAACCAGTAGACAATTTGTCTTATAACTATGTATTAAACGTAACGCAGCAAGATGGAACACAGGCAATTCTCAAAATAGGAGTTCTTAACTGGGATTTTTCTAATGAAATTAACACGCTTATTACATATAACGGAACAGGATGTGTAAAATTAATTCGATTTGATCACAAGGACGGGATTATGTTACTCGAAAAACTATCCCCAGGCAATATGCTTTCTGATTTGCCAGAGGAAGAGGCAATCGAAACATATGTTGAGGTATGGAGCAAACTACCAAGAATAGTAAATCCGACATACTCAATGACAGAAATCATTACATGGTTCTCAGGTTTTGATCGTTTTTTGAGGAGTGAGTATGCAGACAAGTATCCTTTGAAGAAATTTGTATTAGAAGCCAAATCTTTTGTTAGCGACTTTATAAACAACAAAGATGAGATATTTCTTTTGCATGGAGATTTGCATCATGAAAACATCCTATTTTCCGACTCACATGGTTGGACAGCTATAGATCCAAAAGGAGTGATAGGTCATCTATATTTTGACTTTACTTCCTTTATGGTCAATCATCTTCCGAAAAATCAGGATGTGAAACAAGTATTACACAACAGAATAAATAAAATTTCTGCTTTATTACATTTAGATAAACAAAAACTAATTAAAGCTAGTTTTATAATGGGAACTTTGAGTGCTTGCTGGGCAATCGAAGACAAAGATCCGAGCTGGGAGATATCTTACATAAGCACTCAACATTTTCGTAGCTTCCTAGTTGAGTAAGTTATTTAGCTTGGTTATGTTAAAAGCTCGGGTTGATTTTTAGGGAAGTGGTTTTATTTGGGAAATGTTACACTTAAACTAACGTACGCAGGCTAGTTGAACAAGGAATTTTTGGTAGGATGTCGAATAGTTAATAAAAAGGGGAGGTAGCATACATTGAAGAAAATTTCTATGTACGTTTTTATTATCTTTTTAATGTTGATGTTAGCCTCTTGTCAAAACAATAGTGGTTTTACATTCAAAGGCGAAGGTGTAAATTGGAATGGCGAACTAATTACTAAATATGATTTTTTGGGAAAAGAGATTCAGAGTATAAAGATTACCTATAAAGGGGAAACACCTGAACTACTAAGTGTACTTAATTTACTTGTAGAAAGTTCTGACTTCTTAACTTGGGGTAAAGGCGAGATAGAATTAGATAAAAAAGGTATCTATTATGGTGAAGATGTTTTTGAATTGGAAACTAAAACTCCCTCTTCGTCTCAGATAATATTAACAATAGATGGTGAAGAGTCTGAAAGTATAACGTTAATTTCAAATTCATAAAACACTATTAAATTTTTCAGCTAACGAGGTACTTTACTTCAAGAAGGGGTGCGAAATGAAAAAAACACTATTACTTTTAATATTTCTGTTATTATCAGTAGTTTTAATCGCGTGTAACAATGATAACCAGGAGTCTCAAAAGAAGGAAGAGCCAAGTCAAGTATCCAAAGAGAGTACTAAAAAAATACAGACTGAAAAAAATACTGTTGAAAATGAAGAAAATTTCCTTCCAGCTTTTAAGGCTCTTGTCACCCCTGAAATTACCCATTTGTCTGCTGAGGGGAACGTGAAATATCTGTTTGATTCCTCGTATGGAGAAGTATGTTGGAATAATTGTGATGAATTAATTCATTACAATTACCCTAATATCCATAGCGGAGACGTTGAAGCTGGTAATCGACTTCAAATTGATTGGAGTTCGTTAAAACCACAACCAACAGAAATTCATTTAATACACGTTGTTAATAGAGATGAATATGACTCAAAAGAAGTGAGTAGAAAACAAAAGACTCCTGAAAATACACCTTTAACAATTACAGTTGATGAAGAAATGATTGGAAATCAATATGCTTTCGAATTCATATGGAAAAATGGAGAAGTGGTTGAGGGAAGAAGTATAATGAATTTTAAACTTGAGTAGTGGATTTATCAAAAAGGTCTTCTTACACTAAGGTACTTTAGTAAAATATAATATTAAAGTAAAATGAGCCAGGAGAAAACATCCTAGCTTATTTTTTATTTAACTTCTATTCATAAAGAAGTTTCTTATCAGCTACGGATGCTTGAGAAAGGATTACACAAATGGATCTTGAGCCGAAGAAAATTAACTTCCTTAGAAAGCATATAAATGTCATAGTTCTCTATTTATTTAGCATAAAAATTCATAAATGGATTTTGAAATCCACTTTTTGGAATATAATCGTTTACAAGGTTCTTATAAAGGGAAGCGTCTAATAAATATAGAAAAGGGGTGTACTAATGAAAGCTGCAACACAATATAACGGCCTAGTGTTACTAAATGGATATCTTCAAAGGCTTTATGTATTTGAAAAAACAAAAGGCTTACTTAATAATGGTTCATTTAATGTAGAAAAAATAGATACGATCACCCAACAATTAAAAAAAGTACTAGATATAGCAGAGGTTTTTAATAGTAAAAAAAGTTTAGATGAGCCTAACAAGAATAATTTGTTAGAAATCGCCGAAATAACAGAAAAATTATCTGAAGAATACAAAAACGAAATGATAAAAAGCAAGGTGTTTAAGGAAGAGCTTGCAGTGACTGCATCAGCAATTTATGCCGAGGAGCATATAAATAATGGAATAATACAAATGGGAGAGCTATTTAACCCAGAGGTTAAAGATCGCTTTATGCAGCATATACTTTATTACAGAAATCGGGTAGCTGTTGTGAATTCTGTTGTCCAAAAAGAAACGGAGGGAACAGAGCAACTATTAGAAGATACCTTTCAAATCAAAACATGGTTTATTCAAACATTACAAAACGCTGAATACATTTCGAAGGATTTTGAATCTATAAAAGAGTATCTTAGGAGCAAATAATAGAGTGGATTTTGAGAGATATGTTAGAGGTAACTATACGGAAATAATATTCTAAAACGCTCTCAGAGGCAATCTCAAGCGCCCGAAATAATAACATAAATTCCACTTTAAGTTATTTTAAAAAAAGAATTTTAATAAGGTTCCCAAATTCATATTTGGGAACCTTATTTTGTGATAAAATGGATGTTATGAGGTGAGCGAAATGCAACAAGAAATTCCGAGATTATTAAAGGACTTTTTAGTATATTTGACAACTATTAAAGGGAAATCTCCTCGAACTAGAAAAGAGTACGAATATGATATTAGTCTGTTCTTACGTTTTATAAAATCTATGGACGAGGACATTCCAGCAAACAAAATAGAAGAAGTAAATATAAAAGATATTCAGATAGATCGAATAAGAGAAGTCACATTAGAGGATCTTTATATGTTTATTGAATTTTGTGAGGTACAGAGAAATAATAGTGCAGCAACTAGAGCGAGAAAGGTTGCAACACTAAAATCTTTTTTCAAATATTTAAAGGGGAAACGAAAATTATTGGAGGATAATCCTGCAGATGAGCTGGAAAGCCCTAAAATCGGGAAAAAGTCTCCTATTTACATGAACCAAGTAGAGGCAGAACAATTTATAGCAGGTATAAAGCGTAACAATCATTACTATAGAAACTACTGCATGATTATGCTGTTTTTGAACTTAGGACTTCGTGTCTCTGAGCTATGTAGCTTAGATCTTAATTCGATACATGATCGAACCCTTCGAATCGTCGGTAAAGGAAACAAGGAGCGCACGGTATACTTAAATAACGCCTGTATTAATTCTATTCAAATGTATTTTGAGAAGGAAAGACCAACTATACAAGGGGCAAAAGACAATAATGCTTTATTTTTATCTCAAAAAGGAACACGTCTAACAAGACAAACCGTTGCTAAAATAGTGAAAAAGATCAACGTAGACTCTGGACTTAAAAATGATAAAATTACTCCACATAAGCTACGGCATTCAGCTGCAACTATTATGTACAAGCATGGAGCAGACATAAGAAGTCTACAGCATATTTTAGGTCATACGAGCGTTTCCACTACTCAAATCTATACGCATGTGGAAGACAAAGAAATACAACAAGTTTTAGAGAGCAATCCATTCAATCAAATCAATTAGTTACATATAACTTTATTATGTAAACTAGACATAGCCTAAAAGACAAACACTGGATTCTGTTAACTTCTTATCCTTTAGATCGTAATGGAGTAGTGTAATGCATTAGAATCAACACAGAAAAAGTCGAGTCCGATTACATAAGGATTCGATTTTTCCTGTTTTTCTTATAGCTGATAGTCTTGGATTAGATTAAAGCGAAGATCCTTATTTTTCTTCTACTACATTTAAAAGGCATCGGTCTTGTGGACAATATAAGAGAAAGGATTACAAGTGCTTGTTCAACAAAAGTGGTACAAAATAATGGTTGTTTTCATTTTATTTACTTATAATATTATTATGTAAACTAATTGTTCATCCTTTTTTACCGATAACTTAAGTCATTTTTTCATGGACGAATATACTACAACAGGAATATGAAAAGATGAGGGGAAGCAATGAAAATAAGGGACATATATAATCGTTTACTAAAGGGTGAGAAGTTCAAAGACGTCAGTGAAATAAAGCTAAACCAATTACCCGTGAAGCATCCAGCAGACTTGGTTGGACCATCGCCAATTATGCAGGAAATGGCTGAAAAGCACTCGAAGCATTTCAAAGAAAAAAATAGAAAGTACCCACTTTAAAATAGTGGGTACTAACTGTTGTTTTGAAAATAAGTTATTCTCTTCACTAATGGCTCTGTTTTTTTTACGTGGATTGGTTTAACTAGGTCTCCCGTAATCGCTACCGTCTTAACATGTTTGGTGCTTTTTTTGGATGCATTGAATCCACTTAGCTTTTTTGCTGCCCGACTCCTCACATCTTCCGTGCAAATAGGAACCTTTTCACTTAGCATACTCAACACTCCTTAAGAAATAAAATATTTATTGGTTTTCCATTTGTTCCGAGTTAGTTAAAGCTACCATGTACTCGATGTTTTCAATATTTTTTGCAATAGTTTTATGAAGCAGCTCAAAGAGATATTTGTCAATAATATCAAATGAATAGGTAAAGCTTTCAATCACGGTTATAAATTCTAGGTCGTCATACGTGAAATGATAAACTAAATAATTTTTCTTCCATATATTTAACTCATCTGTCTTATTAAACACGACAGCCTCGCCGGTTTCCTTCGATTCCTCTATTAAATCAATCAGCTTTTCTGGGGTATCTCTTGTATAGACCTGAAAAGAGAACGCTCCATGAATCGGATAATTTTTGTATCCTACTTGTGTTTCCTCTAAAAAGTACTCCAAGACCTCTTTGAAATCGATTGCCGATCTGAACAAAAATTCTAATGTCCTACCTGAGGCATCGTCTCCTGTAAAATATGCCATGAGCTTTGCCTTTGTTCCACTAATTTCCACAGTTTCAATAGCCGCCTGCTCAATATTATCCACTTCAAATTCTAAATTCATAAACTTAAACCTTTTCAATCTCTTAAAGGCAACTGGAATCAATAGAAAAAGCAAAAACCATATAAAAAGCAAAAAGATGCCTCTAAATATGACCTGATGAAAATTAGATTGTACAAAGGGTTGTATAATAATCGAAAAAGCAGTGTCTTGGATCACTTGCTCGGCTTCTATTTCTTTAATCTCGGCATTTTGAAGGAAAAATGCTTTAGGACTCTCTTGCCATGTAGAAATGCCAATAAGCAGGGAGGAGGTAGCCATCCAGGCGACAATGATTAGAATTCCAATTGTATAAATGTAAGGGATGATCATATTTATCCATTGAAAAAGAGTACGTCTTTCTTGGAATGGGAATCTCATCTTTGGACTAAGCCTCCAGACATACTTAACGTTTTTATATTTGTCTATCATTTGATTTTATGTGACAGAGCCCAAATTATGACCTTTTCTATTAAACATATATAAGCTGTTTACAAAATTAATACTACAAACCAATAAGAGAAATAGATCAAAAACATAGGAGACATTTTCATGTGTGGTTAATCCGAAACGTTATTGACGGAGAGTCCTAATTGGAGAGTGGGATATTTTAAATGACTTCTTGTGTTAAAAAAAGACTTCTATAGGAAGGGTATATAACTAGCTGTAATACTACTTGGATTGAATAATTAACTAAAAATCTTCCCATACTTCATCACAAAGGGGGAGTCGTATTGCAACAGAAAACAGAAATACACAAAGAAATCCAACGACTTAATAAACAATTCCTCCACTCATCTGATTTCATATCAAAAGAAATCCCCTTGGGACCAAATGAGCTGGTTATTCTTTGTTTTTATTCTTCCCTTGTGAAAAAAAGTGAAATAGATCGCCTACTTTACTTACTAAGAGCATCAAGAAAAACGGTCTCAGGCTCTGGGTCATATACAGCACAAAACAAATCCAACCTGACTGAAAACATTCAGTCTGATCAGATAGAAAATAACGCTCAGTTAGAGCTAAGCGAACAGTTGCCTTTAACGACACCAATACTAGACGATTCAGTAACCATTACAACGGAGCCATATAATAATCAAAAACTAATCGAATATGTTTGCAATGGTGAATCAATTGTAATACTGCTAGATACAAATGAAATGATTAGACTTAATAGCCCTAACTTTGTATACCGAACACCAGATGAACCCGCCAATGAAGAAGTTTTACGAGGATCACACGAAGGATTTGTAGAGAATTATGATTCAAATGTTTCTCTAATTAGAAAACGTATAAAAAATAATAAGCTTATTGTTAAAAAGATTGTAATTGGAAAAGAGACTAATACTCTTGTTTATTATTTTTATATGGAAGATGTAGTGGATCAGGAGGCACTGAAAACGGTAGAGGAACGTTTAAACGCAATTGATATTGATATGTTTTATAGTGGGGGGCAGCTTAGCGATTATTTAGATGATCAAGTTTGGTCCCCGTTCCCTCAACTTTTAAATACAGAGCGACCAGACCGAGTCGTTGCTAATATACTAGAAGGCAAAATAGCAATCATGACAGATATTACACCAACCGCTCTCATAGGTCCCGTGACATTTTTTTCATTTTACCAATCTCCTGACGATTTTAACTCACGTGTATTAGTTGGAACGTTCTATCGGGTAATGCGGATATTAAGCTTTTTAACAGCTATTTTTTTGCCAGCATTCTATATTGCAATTGTCAGTTTTCATTTTGAAGTGTTACCACTTGAATTGGCAAATAAAGTAAAGTCAGATATTAATCAGATCCCATATCGACCACTTATTGAAGCACTAATCATGGAAATTACTATTGAATTAATTCGAGAGGCGAGTGTTCGTCTACCAAAATCGATTGGACAGACCATTGGTATTGTTGGGGGACTAGTCATAGGTGAATCGATTGTGAGTGCAGGTTTAGTATCTAACTTAATGGTAATTGTCGTTGCATTTACAGCCATTTCAAGTTTTGTAGCACCATCTGTGGAGCTTAACACTTCTATTCGGGTACTACGGTTTCCGTTTATGATCTTGGCTTCGTTGTTCGGCTTTTTTGGTATTATGATTGGGACCTTTATATTAGTTGTACATTTACTGAATTTAAGTTCATTAAAAAGGCCATATTTTTCACCGATTATTCCATTTGAACCAAAAGAGCTGCATAAGATTTTCTTCCGGGAGCCCTATTATAAAGCGAAAAAACAGGTAACAAGCTTTTCGCCGCAAAAGGATGAAGAGTCGTGAAGATTAAATTAACGAAAGTACAACTATTCCTTTTAATGTTCGTTATGCAGACCGGTTTAGTGTATACCTCTTTTCAAAATGTTTTAATTGAGCAAGGCAAACGTGACTCCACGATTCAATTCATCATAGTAGCCATTTTGTTCTTTTTACTTTTGTTGTTTTTTGAGCGAATGCATAAGTTTTTCTTTTTGAATCGTTTTACGAAAATACTCTACCTTACGTACTGGTCTTTGTACCTTGTTGTATTCATCGTTTATATTACCTATGTGTTAACGACGTGGGTATTTCCAAATACTCCTGATATTGTACTAATAGCCGTGTTTTTATCTGTATGTTTTTATGCGAGTGTTAGCAGACCTGAAACAGCCGTCAATATCGGGGTTGTATTACTGCCGATGCTTTTCTTATTTCTCATTTTTATGTTTCTAGCTATTCCAAATTTACATATCACAAATTTGCTACCGTTGTTTCACGAGGATAAGGATACTTGGATGATGGGGTTAATTTATTCGACGTATGCCTTTGGTGGGGCAGAAATGTTTGTGATGCTACGGAAATATATAATAGAGAACAAAAAGATTAAAAGTAAAGTATTGGCCACATACGCTATCATTTTGACAGGCTTTTATTTTATGTCCATTTTATTTACACTGATGTACTTTTCACTTGAAGAAATTCTTTTAATTCCTGAACCGCTTATATATATACTTCATTCATTAGAGGTTACATTTGTTAAGCGTCTCGATTTATTTTTTATTTATATTTGGTTATCTTGGTCGTTAGTAGCAATAGTGAATTACGTACTTGTAATGCGACTCGTTTATTTTGAAAACAAACGTAAAGCTCCTGTCCTCCAGCAACTCATTTTTTTACTAGTATTGGCGTGATTTCTAGCGTTCTTACCCGCTTTGCTGTACTTGACATTTTTAAAAATTACTTAGTTTATGTAAATATTACATTTTCATTTTTATTACCTACTATTATCATCGTAGTAAATAAAATAAGGAGGCGATCTTTATCCAAATTCGAATCTTCATCTTAGTGTTAGTACCGCTAATACTGGTAGGTTGTTGGGATGAGCGGCTTTATAAAAACTCATCAGTAGTCTCACTAACTGGCTTTGAAGGGAAAATGGGCGATGTTAAGGGGTATTATGCATATCCGGAAGCAACAACGGAGGAAATGAAGACAATTGTAATTACTGGAGAAGGAGTGTCACCACGAGCTGTTCGACAAAGTGCTGAGATAAAAGTAGAGCAAACATTGGATTTATCTGTACTGTCAACCATCCTTATTTCTGAAGATACTGCCAAAAATGATATTTATGAGTATTTAGATATTTATTTTCGAGATGCGGCCAATCCGATTACTTCAAAAGTAGCCATTATCCAAGGTGAGTTGAAGCCTTTTTTTGAACTGAATGAACAAAAGCAAAGTACATCTGGAGAATTTTACGATCGTTTTATTACTAGTTTGGAAGAAAACTCCATGGTCATTCCCTATACTTTGCAAACAGCAGGGTCGATTCTTTTTGAAAAGGCGCAAGATTTAGCACTTCCATATATCAAAATGGATAAGGAAGATAGACCGATAGCAGACGGTGTAGCGTTATTTTCAGGTCGTTCGTTTTCCGGCGAAACCTTAAATCCAGAGCAAGGAGTTCTATTAAATATTTTAAATGAGACACTTGGACATTCCACACGGATTACTTATCTATATGAAGGGAGTCCGGTGTCAATCCGTATCAATAAATCAAAAAGAAATATCACTGTTTTAGAAACTGAAATTGAAATCGAACAAAAAATTGAAGTTGTCGTAACAGAATTTCCGCAAGATCATTTAAAAGATAAACAAATTCGAAGTAAGCTTCAACAATTTCTTACGGAGAACATAGAGAAAGATATGAATGAAGTAATGGAAAAATTACAAAAAGCAAAAAGTGATGCAATTGGACTTGGCCGAATTGTCCGAGCATATCATCCTAGTTTGTACAATGAAGATTGGAACGAACATTTTTCAACATTAAATATACCCGTAAAAGTCAATGTTGAATTAGTGAAAACTGGAATATTATACTAAAAAAATTCTAAAAATCAAATTACCCTACAAGTAGGCTCTTAAAAAGGCATACTTGTAGGGTACTTTAGATCAAAAAATTATAAGTTGAAAGCGGAAAAAATATTAATAACTTTACTTTACCCTATCCATACTTTCCCTAGGCGTTGCTATTTTTAATTTAGCTTGTCATGAATATCTAGGAGCTTTAATAATAGCGTAACCGTTACATCCAAGAGTTAACGTACTACCATCGATATGCGCTGTATCGTTATATATTAACTCATGCTCACTCGCTTCACCAAACTCCACTGATTGCTCCAATCGTTCTGGATTAAATAACACAGTGATAGAATATTTTTCATTGAATTTTTCATAACCGAAAATCCCATTTTCAGTAGTGGGAAGTATAAATCTGACGGAGCCTTCGTTGGCAAGCAGCTTTTCTTGTTTTCTCAAATCAATCAGTGTCTTAATATGATTTTTTAAATCCTGATTATGGTTAGATTCATCCCAATCCATACATTTTCTACAACCAGGGTCCTGACCACCAGTTAAGCCAATCTCATCTCCGTAGTATATACATGGCGTACCCATGAAAGTTAGTAGAAGGGTAAATATTTGCTTCACTTTACTTATATTGTCGTCACATTCTGTTAATAATCTAGCAGTGTCATGGCTACCAACTAAATTAAATGTATAGTCAAAAACATTTTTAGGATAGTTATAGTAGACCCTTGTGATATTTTCTACAAACTGTGTAGAATTAATGCTTTCATTTACTAAAAGATTAAATAGATTTGTTTTGAACGGATAGTTCATTACTGCATCGAACTGATCTCCACGAAGCCACGGCATGGAGTCATGCCAAATTTCACCTAGAATATATACGTCAGGCTTAATTGCTTTAACAGTTTCCCTAAACTCACGCCAGAATTTATGGTCCACTTCATTTGCCACATCTAATCTCCAACCATCAATGTCATATTCCTCTATCCAATATGCACCTACATCCAATAAATACTTTTTAACTTCCGGATTGGCAGTATTTAGCTTCGGCATAGACTCTACAAAACCAAATGCCTCATAGTTCGGTCTTTCACCACCACGAACAGGATAACTATGGATATGAAACCAATCCTTATAACGTGAACTTTCCCCATTAACTAAGACATCTTGGAACGGGGGAAAGTAGTAGCCACTATGATTAAAAACAGCGTCTAACATCACTTTAATGCCACGCTCATGACACTCTTTTACAAGTCGCTTCAAGGATTCTTTGTCACCAAACTGTGGGTCTATTTCCAAATAATCAATTGTATCGTATTTATGGTTGGAGCTTGCCTTGAACACAGGAGTGAAGTAAATACCGTTTACACCTAAATCACTCAAATAGTCTAAATGCTGAATGACGCCTGCGAAATCCCCACCAAAGAAATTGTTTATAGCGGGGGGCTCGCTACCCCAGGCCTTAGCCGTTGGAGGATCTATAGAAGGATCACCGTTAGCAAAGCGTTCTGGGAAAATTTGATACCAAATGGTGTCCTTTACCCAGGCTGGTGCGTCAAAAAGGTCAGTATTGTGCAAATAAGGAAAACAAAAATAGTAGTCCGAATCTTTAGGGGGAGTAGAGTAAAACCCTTTTTCTGTATAAATTACTTCTTCATTACTAGAAATTAACTTAAAGCCATATCGGATTCTATTTGTTTCTGAGAAAATCTTAATCTCCCAATAATCATGTACGCCGTCTGTTCCAGCTAAGTACATCCTTTCCATATCATGCATCCATTCACCATCTGCCCAAATGTATGGGTCTCCATGAATCAGTAAAACTTTTTGAAGGTCATTTGCTTTCGTTTTTAATCGTATGTGTAACGTTTTGTTATCGAGTAAATAAGCTAGGTTATCTACCGGTCTATGAAATACAGCGGACTTTTCCATATGATTGCTCCTTTTTAGAAGTGAGAACAGCACACTTCATATTATGAAATAAAATATTTTTTATAAATATTAAAAAAAGTATTGTGCAAACTTACTTTAAATGTATAATAAAACCATAAGTTGTGCAATCGCTTTCATAACATTTTATTGAAACATTATGATTCTATTTATCTTAATATACTAGAAATAACTAGAATAAGTAGATTAGCATGTTCATATTCTAATTTTATGTGAGCGTTTTCATTTATATATTTGTGCAAACGGTTGTACAACTTTAGGAAAAAGAGATAAACAATTGGGAGGGTTAAAAGAAATGAAAAAAACACTATCATTCTTATCGATTCTAGTTTTATTGATGGCTATGTTAGCAGCATGCGGACCAGATCGAGAAACAAGCACAGGGTCATCTAACACAGGTGATAAAGAAAGTGAAGGCAACACGGAAGAACCAGCAAAGCCTGAAAAACTTGTTGTATGGGAAGATACAGATAAATCTGTAGCCTTAAAACCTGCAATTGAGTCTTTTGAAAAGGAATATGGGATTAAAGTAGAATTTAAAGAATTAGGAATGGCAGATAAGATGCGCGACCAGCTACGTATGGATGGTCCATCAGGAACTGGTGCTGACGTTGTTACTTTGCCGCATGACCAAATTGGTCAAGTAGTTACAGAAGGGCTTCTTCAAGAAATTGAAGTAAGTGACGAAGTACTTTCTACATTTAGTGAGTCTTCTGTAAATGCACAAAAATATGATGGAAAACTTTACGGGCTTCCAAAAGCAACGGAAACACCTGTATTTATTTATAACAAGGCTCTTATGACAGAAGCACCAGAAACAATGGATGATGTTTATGAGTTTTCTAAAGGCTTTACAGATGGTAAAAAGTTTGGCTTCATTGCAACTTGGGATGACTTCTATTTTGCACATGGTGTAATTGCTGGTATGGGCGGATACGTTTTCAAAGAAAATGATGGCGCTCTTGATAGAGACGACATTGGTTTAAACAACGAAGGAGCAGTTGAAGGAGCTTCTTATATCCAAAAATGGTATTCAGAAGGTCTTTTCCCTAAAGGGATTATTGGGGAAAGCGGTGGTTCTACAAGAGATGGACTATTTAACGAAGGTAAAATTGCTTCCGTTATGAATGGTCCTTGGTCTTTCCAAAGCATGAAGGATGCTGGAATTGACATCGGTATTTCTGCAATGCCTAAGCTTCCTAATGGTGAACCTATGAAAACGTTCATGGGAGTTAAAGGGTGGCATGTAACAGCATTCACTGAACATAAATACTGGTCTACAAAATTAGTAGAGTGGTTAACAAATGAAGAAAACGCGAAAATTCGTTTTGAAACAACACAAGAAATACCACCAGTTAAAACACTAATCGAAGATCCGATTATTGCGGACAACGAAGGGGCAAAAGCAGTAGCACTTCAATCTCAATATGCAGTACCAATGCCAAACATTCCAGAAATGGCAGAGGTTTGGGGTCCTGCAGCATCAGCGCTACAAACTATTGCAACAGGAAAAGCTGAGCCTAAAGCAGCAATGGACGATGCAGTTAAAAACATCAAAACAAATATCGAAACAAATCACCCTAACTGATGATTTAAATTGCAAAGGCATGTTTCCTATCATGGGAACATGGCTTTGCTTATATATAATATAATTTTGAAAAGAAATTCTCCTTTCAAAGGAAAGAGGGAGGCCGCATTAGCGATGGACAGTATTGTCACAAACAAACATAGAAAAACCGCTGGGCTTTTATCGATTATTCCAGGTATTGGCCAGTTTTATAATAAACAGTATGTTAAAGGAATCATTTTCTTAGTTTTAACTGTAGCTTTTTTTGGAAGTTTCTATCAAACCCTTAACTGGGGCTTTTGGGGACTAATTACGCTTGGAGAAATTCCAGGTTTAGATCATTCCGTGTTCCTTTTAGTTGATGGAGTTATTGCCTTACTCGTAGCAGCAATCGGTTTAGGTATATATGCTTTTAATATTTATGATGCGTATAACAATGGGAAAAAAAGAGATGAAGGCTTTGAGTTAAATAGCGTAAGAGAGCAGTACCATAACTTATTAGATAATGGTTTTCCATATTTAATGATTTCCCCTGGATTTTTACTGTTAATCTTTGTAGTTATTTTCCCAATCTTTTTCGTTATCCTTCTTTCATTTACAAACTATGACCTATACCATACGCCACCTGCAAAGCTAGTGGACTGGGTTGGTATACAAAACTATATAGACATTTTTAAATTAGAATTATGGCGCTCTACATTCTTCAGTGTGCTAGGATGGACGATAGTTTGGACTTTTGGAGCAACAACACTCCAGGTCGCAGTTGGTATATTCCTTGCAGTTGTCATTAATCAAAAAGATTTAAAAGGGAAAGCAGTCTTCCGTACAATTTTAATACTTCCTTGGGCAGTTCCAGCATTTATATCTATCTTAATATTTTCTGGTATGTTCAATGAATCTTTCGGGGTTATTAACGATGGAATATTAAGCTTTCTTGGTATAGACCCTGTCCCGTGGATGACTTCTGAAATGTGGACCCGTATTGCATTAATAGGAATACAATCCTGGCTTGGATTCCCATTTGTTTTTGCAATGACTACGGGTGTTCTTCAATCGATTCCTGATGAACTATATGAGGCAGCTAACGTAGATGGAGCGTCCATTTGGCAAAAGTTCCGTAGTATTACTTTGCCGATGGTACTATATGCAACTGCTCCTATCATAATCACGCAATATACATTCAACTTTAACAACTTCAATGTTATTTTCTTATTCAACGGTGGTGGCCCTGCATTACCTGGTCAAAATGCCGGAGGAACAGATATTTTAATCTCTTGGATTTACAAGCTAACGATGACTTCTGCTCAATATGGTAAAGCTGCAGCAATCACGATGCTTTTATCATTAGTTGTAGTAGCCGTTGCTTTATGGCAGTTCAAACGTACAAATTCATTCAAAGAGGAGGATATGATGTGATATGAATACGAAAACAGAGAAAATTATTAGACTGACGCTTTCGTACTTTATTCTCTTAGTAGCTGCTCTAGTCGTTATCTATCCGCTTCTTTGGGTAATTGGGTCATCACTAAATCCAGGTCAGAGTCTTTCGGGGTCTACTATGTTTCCCGAAAACCCGACTTTTAAGCATTACCTAGAGTTGTTTGATATGGATAACTCTAATTATGTTTTATGGTATATCAACTCCATGAAGATTAGCTTGATCACGATGGCTTTGTCGGTCATCAGTGTATCACTAACTGCATATGCCTTCTCACGTTATCGCTTTGTCGGACGCAAAAATGGCCTACTAACGTTTTTAGTGCTACAAATGATTCCTAACTTTGCGGCGCTAATTGCAATCTTTGTTTTAGCTCAAAGAACTGGTCTTTTAGACACTCATTTAGGATTAATTTTAATCTATACAGGCGGCCAAATACCGATGAATACGTGGCTAATGAAGGGGTATCTCGATACCATTCCAAAAGAGCTTGATGAATCTGCAAGGATGGACGGTGCTGGACACCTTCGAATTTTTTGGCAGATCATTATGCCGCTAGCAAAGCCAATTATTTCAGTAGTTGCTTTGTTTTCTTTTATCGCACCTTTCGGAGACTTTATACTGGCTCGCGTAATGCTTCGCTCAGAGGAAAAATTTACGATGGGCGTGGGGCTGTATGAGCTAGTGTCTAAGCAATTTGGGAATGAGTTCACCACTTTTGCAGCTGGCTCTGTATTAATCGCAATTCCGATAACTATTTTGTTCTTAGCGTTCCAAAAGTATTTTGTTTCCGGACTAACTGCTGGGGGAACAAAGGGATAATAATGTTCAAAGAAACTATCGGGGGTGTATGACTATAAAAAGGTGTAGACATTTACTTTTCATTCTTATACTTTTAGTTAGCTTCCAGCCACTTTCAGTCTTTGCCAGTGGAGAGCGTACGATGCAGGATGAGATTATATATATGATCATGGTCGATCGTTTTCATAATGGTGATCCGTCCAATGATAAGGATGCTAACCCTGATGACCCTTATGCTTATCATGGTGGCGATTTTAAAGGTATTACGGATAAGCTAGGTTATATAGAAGAAATGGGTTTCACAGCTATATGGCTGACCCCGATCTTTGAAAATATGCCAAAAGGGTACCATGGCTATTGGACAAAGGATTACTATAAAACAAATGAATATTTCGGCACAATGGATGAATTTAAGACCCTTGTAGATGAGGCACATAAGAGAGATATAAAAATTATCTTAGATTTTGTTGTCAATCATGTGGGACCAAATCATGAATGGCTAAGTGACCCTTCTAAGGAAGACTGGTTTCATCCCCAACAGCCCATAACTAATTGGAATGACCAGCAGGAAGTAGAAACCGGCTGGCTATATGATTTACCAGACTTAGACCAAAGCAATCCTGAGGTAGCTGCCTATTTAATAGAAGCAGCGAAATGGTGGATAGAAGAAACAGATATAGATGGTTTCCGTTTAGATACAGTCAAACATGTATCGAAGGATTACTGGAAAGAATTCGCTTCTGCTGTGAAGGCTGATAAGGAAGACTTATATTTGATAGGGGAAGTGTGGCACGACAATCCAAATGTCGTTGCCAGCTATGAGGAGACAGGAATAGATAGCTTTTTTGACTTTTCCCAAAATGGCAGTCTGCGCACTGCTTTCGAGAGATCAAATCAATCACTTGGCTGGCTGTTCTCAAACGCTGAAAGAAACGAGAAGGTTTTTGATCGGTCCCACTTGCTTGGACAGTTTGTCGATAACCACGACATGACAAGGTTTAGTCATCTGGTGATCAATCAAAAAGAAAATCCTTTGACTCAACTTAAGCAAAGCCTCACCTTTCTATATACCGCTCCTGGAGTGCCTATCATTTATTATGGTACCGAGATGGCGATGGATGGAGGAAATGATCCGGATAATCGTCGTATGTTGGATTTTAATACTGAAAACAATGTAGTTGACTACATATCTAAGCTTGGAACAATAAGAAAAGAGCATCCAGCTTTAACCAATGGTGAGATGGAGCTGCTATATGAAGAAGAAGGGACCGCAGTTTATTCTAGAAAATTAGATGGAGAAATGATCGTTGTTGCCATAAACAACACGTCGAGTGATCAAACCATTGTGCTTAAGGATAAGCTTGAAAATGGGAAACGGCTAGTTAGCCAGCTCACTGAAGCTATCGTTAAGTCGAATGGGAATGAATACTCAATTAAATTAGAGAGTGGTCAAGCAGAAATCTTCAAGTTAACGGAGAAGCCTGGACCTAACTGGTTATTTATAGTTCTTTCATCTGCAGTAATTGTGTCATTCTTCATTATTCTTATACTAGGAATTAGAGAAGTGAGTAAGCGATCTAGATTGTAAGGCCTGGAAGAAGCTTTAAAGAAAGTCTAAAAGTTATGGGATAGAAGTACACAACTCATAACGAAGGGAGTATTTTTTATATGAATAGAAATTGGTGGAAAGAAGCGGTCAGCTATCAGGTTTATCCTAGAAGCTTTATGGATAGCAATGGTGATGGCATAGGAGATTTGCGTGGAATCATAACAAAGCTTGATTACTTAAAAGATTTAGGAATAGATGTCATTTGGGTATCTCCCTTTTTTAAATCACCAAATGCGGATAATGGCTACGATATTAGCGACTACCAAGGGATTTCAGAGCAATTTGGGGATATGAAGGATTTCGATGAATTATTAACAGAAACGCATGCACGAGGTATGAAGCTTATTTTAGACCTTGTTATCAATCATACAAGTGATGAGCATCCTTGGTTTATAGAGTCACGGTCCTCCAAAGATAATCCAAAGAGAGACTGGTACATTTGGCGTGATGGCAAAGGGACGGAGCCACCAAACAATTGGGAAAGCATTTTTTCTGGGAGCGCATGGGAATATGATACAGCAACAGAACAGTATTACATGCACCTTTTTGCCATCAAACAACCAGATTTAAATTGGGAAAACGAAGAAGTAAGATCGGAATTGTATAAGATGGTTAATTGGTGGCTGGATAAGGGGATAGATGGTTTCCGTGTAGATGCGATCAGTCATATTAAAAAACGAGAAGGCTTTCCAGACATGCCAAATCCGGATGGACAGCAGTTTGTTTCCTCTTTTGATATGCATACAAACCAACCAGGCATCCAAACATTCCTAAGTGAACTAAAGGAAGAAACGTTCTCTAAATATGACATTATGACGGTTGGAGAAGCTAATGGTGTAGGTATAGAAGAGGCAGATGAATGGGTTGGAGAGTTAAACGGGAAATTTAGTATGATCTTCCAATTTGAACATTTAGGGCTTTGGAACAAGGATGCCAATAAGTCTGTAGATGTCATTGGTCTAAAAAAGACGCTAACAAAATGGCAAAAGGGGCTCCATGAAAGAGGCTGGAATGCGCTATTTTTAGAAAATCATGATCAAACAAGAAGTGTTTCTAGCTGGGGGAATGACCAGGAATATTGGAATGAAAGTGCTAAAATGCTTGGGGCATGCTATTTCCTTATGCAAGGCACACCTTTCATCTACCAGGGGCAAGAAATTGGTATGACAAATGTCCAACTACCTTCCATAGATGATTACGATGATATTGGTATGCGTAACTTCTATGAGATAGAAATAGCAAAGGGTCGTCCACATCTTGAAGTAATGGAAACTATTTGGACTAGTGGAAGAGATAATTCACGAACTCCAATGCAGTGGGATCGCACAGAAAATGCTGGTTTTACTACTGGTACACCTTGGATGAAAGTCAATCCAAACTATTCCTCCATTAATGTAGAGGCTCAATTAAAGGACGAACATTCTATTTACCACTTTTTTAAAAGCATGATTAAGCTTCGCAAGGAACATGAAGTGTTTGTTTATGGGGCATATGATCTTCTTTTAGAAACTGATCCAGATGTATATGTCTATACAAGATACTTAGATAATGTATTTGCGGTTATTCTATGCAATTTCCGTAACAAGACAGTAGAACTGGACCTTCATGAGGTGGAGCAGAAGGATTATCGCCTCGTGCTAAGTAATTTTGAGGGGGCACCTCAA
Source organism: uncultured Psychrobacillus sp. (assembly GCF_938022135.1). Lineage (NCBI taxonomy): Bacteria > Bacillati > Bacillota > Bacilli > Caryophanales > Bacillaceae > Psychrobacillus > uncultured Psychrobacillus sp. The sequence continues at coordinate 91,054 of NZ_CALIED010000010.1, read as the reverse complement.
ACATTAACAAAAAAGGCGACTTTAAAGCCCTACGAGACAAGAGTATATCTGTCTAAATAATAGGTTTAACTTCTATATAGACTAGTTAATAACTTTCCTTATCTATATAATGATATTCTAAAGAATATTGAAGAAAACAGAAAAAGAGTGGTGAATTCCTTTGGCGGTTACGATTAAAGATGTAGCAAAATTAGCAGATGTAGCTCCCTCGACGGTCTCTCGGGTAATTGCCAATAATCCCCGCATTAGTGACAAAACTAAGAAGCGTGTAAGAGAAGCAATGGAGCAGCTAGGTTATCATCCTAATTTTATTGCTCGAAGTCTAGCAAATCAATCCACGAAAGTAATTGGCCTGGTATTACCGCCTTCTTCAGGTGCTTTCTTTCAAAATCCTTTCTTTGCAGAGGTTATGCACGGACTAAGTGATGGTGTGCATGAAAAACATTATGCCCTCCAAATGACTACTGGAACGACAGAAGAAGAACTATTTGATGGAGTAGTACAGATGGTCCAAGGCGGCAGAGTGGATGGAATTATACTTCTTTACTCTCGTGTTAATGATGAGATTTTAAGTTATTTAAGAACACGCCATTTCCCGTTTGTGATGATCGGTAAGCCTTTTGAGCATGTAGAAAAAATAACTCATGTAGATAATGACAACTTTTTAGCAGCTAAAGAGGCGACTGAGTATCTGATAGGACTTGGACATAAGCATATTGGTTTCATTGGAGGTAGTCCAAGCCTAACCGTAACATTGGACCGACTCCAAGGTTACAAGAATGCTTTGAGCGAGGAAGATCTACCATTACTAGAGGACTACATCATTCATTCTGAATACTTCTTGAGAGAAGGTGGCCAGCAAGCGGTCAACAAACTATTCTCAGCAAGTGTTTCGCCAACCGCTTTAATCGTGACGGATGATTTGATGGCCCTAGGTGTAGTTAACACGCTTACGGAAATGGCAATCGACATTCCAAACCAGGTCTCTATCATAAGCTTCAACAATGCGTTGTTTGCAGAAATGTCTCGTCCACCGTTGACATCCATTAATATCAATATTGTGGAGTTAGGTTATCAGGCAGCCAGAAGCTTAATTCAAATACTGGAGAATGAGAACGAACCTGTGAAGCGCATTATCATTCCACATCAGCTTGTGGTTCGTAACTCTTGTGCAATCTCACAAAAAGCAATTATAAAAGATAGTACAGTTTAAGTTAAACTAAATGGTGGTTATCCATGAAATATGGGTAACCATTTTTATTCATTATAATTTTATTATGTAAACAAAAAACTATTTCTATTATTCTAAAAATATTTTATACTCTATATAAGGAGGGATATATTATGTTTACATATGCAATTGATGACAAAATTACACTAAAAATGCTAGATTTACGAGACTCCGAACAATTGTTCTCTTTAACTGTAGGGTCTAAGAATTCTTTAAGAGAATGGCTACCGTTTATCGATTATACAAAAACGGTTGCTGATACGGAGAACTTCATCAAATCGACGATGAAGCAGTTCAGCGAAAACAATGGAATCCAAGCAGGAATATGGTATGAAGGCAATCTTGCAGGTGTTATCGGATTTCATAAAATAGACTGGAATAACAAATCCACTAGCATCGGGTATTGGTTGGGCGAAGATTATGTGGGTAATGGTCTCATGACTAAGTCCGTAAAAGCATTTGTAGATTATGCTTTAATCGATTTAGGATTGAATCGAGTAGAAATTCGCGCTGCAGTAGAGAACAAGAAAAGTAGAGCAATTCCTGAAAGGCTTGGTTTTACTCATGAAGGCACCATTCGTCAATCGGAATGGCTATACGATCATTATGTGGATCATGAGGTCTACGGTATGCTAGCAAGTGACTGGAAGAAATAGATTGAACAAGCGCCGAGCAGTTTAATACCTGCCAGGCGTTTTTGTATTCAAATATTTAGTAACAAACAACGGACTTGTTTAAAGATAAAAATGTGTGGTCAATCATACGATAGTAGAAGAACAGAAGAAGGGACAGGTCTTATGATTGCTTACATATCTACGCTCAGTCCGGTACTGCAGGCATTGTTAGCAACTGTATTTACTTGGGGCATGACAGCATTAGGTGCAACTCTAGTTTTCACTACAAAATCAGTAAATCAAAAGTTAATGGATGGCATGCTTGGCTCGGCTGGAGGAATCATGATAGCGGCAAGCTTTTGGTCGCTTCTTGCTCCTGCTATTGAAATGTCGAAGGAAGGGGCATTCCCTGCCTGGTTTCCAGCAGCTACCGGATTTTTACTAGGTGGATTCTTCTTGTGGCTGGCCGATAAACTCATTCCACATATGCATCCATCTTCTAACTCGAACCAAACAGAAGGGATAAAGCCAAAAGGCAAAAGAAGAAGTACGTTGCTTGTGTTTGCGATCACCCTCCATAATATACCAGAGGGTCTTGCTGTCGGGGTTGCTTTTGGAGCAGTCGCTGCAGGACTAGATACCTCTTCTTTAACTGCAGCCTTGGCATTAGCAATAGGCATTGGTATTCAGAATCTACCGGAGGGTGCAGCGGTTGCATTACCTTTGAGAAGAGATGGCATGTCTCGTAGAAAGAGCTTCTTTTATGGGCAATTTTCCGGAATGGTCGAGCCGATAGCTGCGGTAGTCGGTGTCCTTGCAGTCTCCTTTATGTCCCCTATTCTACCTTTTGCACTCGCGTTCGCAGCTGGAGCAATGATTTTTGTTGTGGTGGAGGAGGTAATTCCAGGCTCCCAGGAGTATGGGAACGGTGATTTAGCAACGGTGTGCTTGATGATCGGATTTACAATCATGATGATTCTAGATGTTGCTTTTGGGTAGTTCAATTTTTTTCAAAAAGCGCATCCTACTATAAGTTAGGATGCGCTAGTGTGTTTATATTTCAATAAGGATTGGCAGAATCATGGGTTTTTTCTTTGTACGAGCATATATTAGGTTTTCTACCGAGTTTTTAATATTCTTTTTGAGTGTACGCTGATTCTTATTGTTATCCCATTTTTCTACTGTTGTACGAACGGTTTGATTGATTAAATTGATTAGCTCTTCAGAGTCTGGACCATATACAAAGCCTCGAGTAAGAGTATCAGGTCCATTTAATACTTTTTTCAATCCTTTTTGTAAACTAATGACGATCACAACCATCCCGTCTCCAGCAAGAACTCTTCGATCACGTAGAATAATCTCACCAACATCTCCTATGCCTGATCCATCTACAAAGACGTCACCTGCTTCTACGGACCGTGTTTGTATGACCTCATTAGTATCTACAATATCCACAACATCTCCATTGTTCAGTAGAAAAATATTAGGTCGTTTAACACCGACTGACTGTGCTAGCTCTCGATGAATATGGAGCATGCGATATTCTCCATGGATCGGGACAAAGTACTTTGGCTTCATCAATGTTAGCATGAGCTTTAGCTCTTCCTGGTAAGCATGACCTGAAACGTGCATACCAGTCTTGCTTCCAGAGCCATAAATCACGTTAGCTCCTAATCTTAACAGATTATCGACTACCCTTGTGACATTCGTTTCATTACCAGGGATGGGGCTAGATGAAAAGATTACGGTATCCTCAGGATGAACCTCGAGTTTACGAAACCTAGAGCTTGCTAGTCTTGAAAGAGCAGCCATAGGCTCACCCTGTCCACCAGTACAAAGAATCGTCACTTCCTCGGGAGACATGGTTGGCACCTCACTTTCCTCCAGTAACATTCCTTCCGGTATTCTCAAATACCCACGCTGCATAGCAACTCGAACGACATTCACCATACTTCTACCGAGTAAGAGGATCTTTCTATTGTTTCTAATGCAAACGTCTACTATTTGCTGTACACGATGAACATTGGACGCAAAGGTCGTAATAAAAATTTTCCGCGTTGCCTTCCTAAAGGTTTCATCTAAATGCTCTTCTATAAGCTTCTCAGAAGGGGAGGAGCCAGGTCTCTCTGCATTCGTACTTTCAGAAAGAAGCAACAGCACACCTTCTTGACCGATTGCCGCCATTCGATGAATGTCTGCCGCTTGTTTATCCACGGGAGTCCAGTCAAACTTAAAGTCTCCCGTATGAACGATTGTGCCTAATGGAGTTTGAAAAGTAATTCCTAAGCAATCTGGTATACTATGGCTTGTTCGGAAGAAGGTTGTCCGTATGGTACCGAGCCTTAAAACACTATCCTCATCTATCAAAAATAGCTTACTATCCCTAAGAATCCCATGCTCCTTTAACTTAATCTCAATTAGACCAAGTGTGAGGTTTGTGGCATAGACTGGCACATTCAGCTGCTTTAGAAAGTAAGGGATTGCTCCAATATGGTCCTCATGTCCATGGGTGACGATCAATCCACGTATTTTGCTTTCATTTTCCTGCAGATATGTAATATCAGGAATAATTAAATCAACACCTGGCAGACTTTCATCTGGAAACTTTCCACCACAGTCAATAATCACAATATCATCGTATGATTCAATCACATACATATTCTTTCCGATTTCATTTATACCACCAAGTGCAAATACAGATACGGCCGAATTTTTAGTAGTCAAAAAGATACCTCCCGATTCAATAAACTATTTTAAGTATGAACTTTAAACTATTATTTATGAGATAAATATCGAAAAAGGTAATATTTACTACTTTGTAAAATAAACAAATAATCAGTTAAAAACATATTGGCTAATATGTCACGTTGTGATATAGTCATGATGTGACATATTATAAAGAGGGTGGAGCAGCTTGGAGAAATTAATTAAGAAATACATACCGATGACGGAGACCGCATTTTATATCCTCTTTTCTTTGACAGAACCACGTCATGGATACGGAATTATCAAAAGAGTAGAAGAGCTGACAAATGGAAGGCTTCATCTAGGTTCGGGAACGATTTATGGAACGCTCACTAAAATGCAAAAAGATGAAATGATCACTGTCTTTTCAGATGAAAAAAGAAAAACAATTTATGAAATTACAGGAATAGGCAAACTGATTATGCGAAAGGAAATGGAGAGGTTACAGGAAGTGCAAAACAATATTTCGCTTTATAAGGGGGAATTTGATGAAGAGATTTAGATGGTTTTGGAGCTACCGTATACAATCGACCGAGAAATGGCTAGAAAGCATGGCTTTGAAAGGTTTTATGTTAAAAGATTTCAATAGATTCACACGTATATTTACATTTAATAAAACAACACCTAGGAAAGTAACCTATTCGATACAATACAAATCTTGCAGTTTACCCGATCGGTTACAAAAAGCCGGCTGGCGAGATCCATTAAAGGCGGGTAAATGGAGTATTCTCAAAAATGAAGCATCTCATGTTCCGTTTTACCCATCTAGCGATAGCTTGTTTAAACGGATTCGATTACATGCATATTTATTTTTGATCATATCCATCTTTTATTTATCCACAAGTCCCGTGAATTTCTTGATTTTAAAATCATTTGATGATAATAATCCTAACTTTGCATCTATTATTATTCCGTTACTTATATTATTACTATTAGCAAGTGTTACGATTTTTGTCTTTATATCCTATAGAGCATATGAAAAATATATGTTTAATCTTAACGAAGAGGTCAAAAATAGTAGAAAGAGAATAAGGAAAATCCGTTTAGCATGGATGTATCAACCGCTTCAAACTAAAAAGTGGTTAGATGAAATGCACAGGAAAGGCTATGAGCTTGATCGCGTATATGCTGCCATATTTACTTTTGTTCCTTCTAAGCATGAAAAAATAGCATATGAGGTTACTTTTGAGCCTAAGCTGAAATCCGATTATTATACGCTTCACAAGGAAATCGGATGGAAGCTTAAGTATACGTCCAATATGTCCGTGCTGAATTACTCTATCTGGTCAATGCCTTATAGTGAGCAAGCACCTAAACCTTCGTTCACTTATGATATAGCAGAAAAACGACAGCAAATAAAAAAAGCATTTAAAATGAATATAACAATCACTCTATTCCTATTACTAGTTTTAGGCCAATCCTTGTATATGCAGTGGGTATTAGATATGCCTTCGTCTACATTTACTATTGTATTAAAGTACCTAATAACATTTATGACGTTTTTCTGGATTATTTTAACCACCAAAGTTATTATTGGATATAAAAAAGAGATGAACTTACTGAAGGAGTTTTAAAAAAGAATCCTAGCGATAGGGTTCTTTTCTTATTTCAGTTATAATAATTGAAACTTTCCAAATATTTAAACGTATGTATACTAGCGTGTAGAAGGAGAGGGTGTCATGCACTGGATTATGTGGGTTTTTTGGGGCTTCTTTTTAGGTATCATACTAGCTGCCTATCTTGTGGATCGTTTAGGTAGTAGAAAATATAATCTGGAGCATAAGAAAACAATGAACCAGGTAGCTGCCCAAGCCAACTCAGATAGAGAAGTAGAGAGGTATAACAATCAGTCATTTTAAAAGAATAAAAAGATAAGAAATTTGATTTTATGTAAACGAGAACTAAACCGGTTAATAAAGTAAAAGTTTAGGAGAAAATATGAAAACAATAAATACTAAACTAGAAGAAATAGACGCTTTAATAAATGGAGTTATAGAAGAAAAAGGAGTTGGAATTAGTGTCTCTATTGTTAAAAATGGGAAACTAATTTTTGCTAAAGGGTATGGATACGCTCAGCTGGAACCTACCCCTAAATTAATTGATGAAAATACGTATATGAGTATTCAGAGTGTAACTAAAAATTTTGTTGCAGTATGTATGATGAAATTAGTCGAAGAGGACTTGATTCAACTAGACAAGCCTATCGTACATTATCTGCCCTACTTTCGGACAAAAGAGAAAGACTCGAGTGATCATATCACAGTAAAGCAAGTATTAAGTCACACTTCTGGTTTTCCAGCTGATTTAGGGATAGCCAATTTGGTTGCGCCAAATGTAAGGGAGATTTATTCAGATACACCAACTGAATGGAGTGAGGCTTTAGCCCATTATCGGTTAAAAGAAGAAGAGGTAACTAGTATCCATAGTAGAGAGGATATCACTAGATGGTTTCGCAAGGTTGAGTTAGATTACCCTCCTGGACATACTTGGAACTATTGTACGGATGCTTATGTTATTTTAGGAGATTTGATAGAGAAGGTTACAGGTGAAAGCTGGGAATCCTTCCTTCAAAATCGGTTTATTACACCATTACAAATGAAGAGAACTACGGCAGATGTCCGTATCATAATGGACGATGACAATTATGCTAAATATTATATGGGGCCTGATAAAATTGAAACGCCTTATCCAACGAATTCATTGGCTGCTCCGATAGGCTTCCTTTACTCTACCGCAACAGATTTGGCAGCCTATATGTTGTTTCATTTGAACAAAGATTTTAACCAGTTACTTGACGTTTCTTCAAAAAAGGAAATGCAAAGTCGAGAGAGTCGCGTTTCTCAAGATTGGGATAACGAGACGAATACATGCTTTTATGGGCTAGGGTGGTTTATAGAGGATTATAAGGGCCAAACCATTGTAGAGCATGGCGGAGGGCAAATGGCAGTTAGAGCATTAATATCATTAATACCAGAGGAAAGTATTGGCATCGCCATTCTTTTAAACTTTGATAGTAGCGTCCATCGTGATATCAGTAGCAAGATCATGGATATCATGCTAGATTTATAGATTTTATTAATCGAATTAAATCATAGTTTGAATCTTCAACGTATATGATAAGTAGAAGGGGTGTTTGTTGATGAGTAGATATTCAATAGCTGAATTTATAAAAAGTACGGAGCAGGAAGATAAGGGAGAAGGCTTTTTTGAATTAGAAACGGAACGTCTACTGGAGGTTAATCTGGAGGGGCTAGTTTGGGCAAAGGCAGGATCCATGGTTGCTTATCATGGAAAGATTAAGTTTGAGCGTGAGGGCGTTTTTGAGCAGGGGATGGGTGCAATGTTCAAAAAAGCTTTAACAGGAGAAGGCGCCTCGCTTATGAAAGCAAATGGCCATGGTAAGTTATATCTTGCCGACAGTGGAAAGAAAATCATTATCCTTCATCTACAAAATGAAGCGATCTTTGTAAATGGGAATGATTTGCTAGCTTTTGAGCCTACGATTAAGCATAATATTAAAATCATGAAAAAAGTGGCAGGAATGATGTCTGGGGGCTTGTTTAATGTAAAGTGTGAAGGAACTGGTTTAGTGGCTATTACATCTCATTACGAGCCTCTTACATTGCGTGTGACTCCAGGAAAGCCTGTTTTTACAGATCCTAATGCTACCGTGGCTTGGTCCGGTAACCTTCAGCCTGATTTCCAAACAGACGTCTCCTTTAAAACCTTCGTCGGTAGAGGTAGTGGAGAGTCGATTCAAATGAAGTTCCAAGGAGACGGCTTTGTTATTGTACAACCTTATGAAGAGGTATATTTCCAAAGGCAGAGTTAAGTGTTAGCAATATATTTCGAAAAAATTCACCATAATTAATGGCATACAAAACGCTCAGAGTAATTCTGAGCGTTTTTTCGTATAATTCTTATCCTTGAATGATATTCGATAATAGATTCTTAAAACGGTAAGAACTACACCAATCATGAAAACTATAGCTAGTAAGAACATCGCAGCTGGAAAAAGACCAAATACATTCATTGTGGTCGAACTATTATTTTGTAATGTGGGAACAATAAAAAACAACCATCCGATTAATAATGATGGAATTATTTGAGGCATTAATCCAAGGACAAATCTCCAAGCGGTTTGTTTTTTCCGTTCCTCAGACCATCTTTTACTCCGCAGAATACCTCTAATTCCTATTAACAAATAGATCATTGTAATAACTCCAAGTGATAAATCAATAATTTTAGATACTGGAGCTTTTAGTTCAGGTTTTTGCCCCTCGGTCAATTGGATAATACCTGTACTTATCTCATAAGCGTGTTCAATTGTAGGAGTAAAACTATTTAATAGAACTGCAACTGCATAACCACTATTTGGTATTATATCGTGTTGTGCTTGATAGGTTGTTTCCACCCCGCTATGTGAAATGCGTGCTGGCTTTACATTAGGTGAGCTTAATTCCCAACCAAGACCATATTTTTCACTTCCAAGTTGTGGAGAATAAGTTTCTTCTAATAATTCTTTTGATAGTAATTGCTCTCCTTCTTCAGATTTACCCTCGTTTGTTTGCATAGAAAGCCATTTACCCATATCAGATGCTGTAGATATAATACTTCCAGCCCCCATATTCATCGCTTCTAGCTCTGACCAAGGCATTGCCTTTCCATATACGGTTACATATCCTCTAGGTAGACCAACTACTAAGTCTCCCGAATTAACATTAGCAAGTGAATCGTCCATTCCAAGCGGAGAGAATAACTTTTGTTTAAGATATTCAGAGAATTCCTGTTCACTAATTTTTTCTACTAAAAGTGCTATGATCCAGTAATTTGCGTTACTATAGTAATATTTCTCTCCTGGGTTTGCTTGAAGCCTCCAATCACTTAAACGTTCTACTCCCGCTTTTAAATTATTCGCTGGTGGAACAATAATCGGATTTGGTATACCTGATGTATGACTCAAAAGTTGACGAATCGTAACTTCCTTCCAGCGTGAATCATCAAGTGTGACCTCTGGCAAATACTTAATTACTCGATCATCGAGTTGTACTTTACCTTCCTCAACAAGCTGTAAAACAGCAAATGCAGAAAATGATTTAGATGCGGAACCAATTCTCATTAACGATTTTTCCGTTATAGCATTCCCTTCAGAATCGTGACCATATCCTTTTTCATATATTAATTGACCGTTTTTTACAACTACTATGGAAGCACCAGGTAGTCCGTGCTGCTTTAAATAGCTAGTGACAAACTTATCAATGTCTTCAGTTTTAAAGGTGTGATTAGCGTATACTTCACCTAAAAAGGGAAAGGGTAACTTAGCTAATAGGATAAATATTAATAGAAGAACAAAGCCTAGTTTCTTCGTATCAATAGATTTTTTCAATACTTTTCCTCCTGTATTTTTCTTATTTTACAGAAATATTCCATCTATTAACTCATCATACCGTAATAGTGTTAACTGGTTATCAGGCTCGAGGCTAAAATTGTCTAAGTCTGCAGTCTTATCTAGTCTTTTGTTTAATAATACTAGAGGAGAGGAGGTGAAGGGGGAAGCATACTGATTTAAAATCTCCATATTCAGCACATCCCATTGCTTATTTATGTAAAATCTAAAAACAGGTTCCTCATCTTAAGAAAGAGGAACCTGTTTTAGGATGATATACAACGTATTACAAAGGAGTACCGCCGTTAATATGAAGTACTTGTCCAGTTACATAAGACGAATCTTCAGATGCTAAGTATACATAGCCCGAAGCCAACTCGCTTGGATGACCTGGTCGTTTCATAGGTGTCTGACTACCGAAACCATCCACCTCATCAGCAGCAAAGGAGGCAGGAATAAGCGGCGTCCATATTGGTCCTGGAGCTACAGCATTTACTCTAATTCCTTGTTCTACAAGGGAACCTGCTAGTGAACGAGTAAACGTTAAAATAGCACCCTTTGTAGCGGAATAATCAATCAAATTAGGTGCACCTTGGAATGCAGTGATAGAAGTAGTGTTAATAATCGTACTTCCTTCTTTTAAATGATCAAGCGCAGCTTTAGTCAAATGGAACATACTAAACACGTTTGTACGGAAAGTTTTCTCCATTTGTTCAGCAGTTATGTCCTTTAATGATGCTTGAGTATGCTGTTCACCTGCGTTGTTCACCAATATATCAATCTTTCCAAATTCATCGATTACGTTTTTTATTATGTCTTGGCAAACAGATTCTTCTCCAATATCTCCGGGTAGTAAGACACATTTTTTTCCTTCGTTCTCTACATATTTTTTAGTTTCTTTCGCATCCTCATGCTCATCTAAGTAGGATACTGCTATATCTGCACCTTCTTTAGCATAAGCTACTGCTACTGCTCGTCCAATACCACTATCTCCACCAGTGATTAAAGCAATTTTTCCGGCTAGTCTTTGAGATTTTCCAGCAAGGTTTTGAGAGAAGTCTGGTCTTGGCTTCATTTCTGCTTCAATTCCTGGTTGGCGTTTTTGTTCTTGTGCTGGAATTTTTTCATTTTTTTGGTTTTCCACTAGAATCATTCCCTTCTTGAAAGCTAATTGTAATTTTCCATTATAATGATTAATTACCCATAGCAATAATGACCAAACATAAAAGGGAATATACGACTGGAGAAAAGGTTTAAGTAAAAGGGGAGGAAGATCATCGAAAATGCTTTGTATAAAGAATACAATTACTAGTTTCCTTACCCCTCCACAAAAATAGCAGATAGAACGGCACCAACAGCTTGTATCCAGCTACCTACTGTATTGATTTCCTGATTTTTTAAACTATTAGGTGGATATCTAACCGATAATGCTTGATAAGCAGCTCCAATTACTTGAATAACATCACCTATATTATTTAAAGCATTTTGTATAGATTGGTTTCCTGTGAAATCAATCGTTAATGCTCCACCAACTGCCTCGATCAAATCACCTTGTGAACTTAATACCGAGCTAACATTTTCATTTTCTATAAACTCTGCTTGTAAGGATACCAAGTTTCCAATCGCCTCCAGCTGGCTGCCTACAACGAATAAATAATCCTGATTTTGAGGGATTAGACTACTTCCAATAGCCTGTAATGCCAAACCAATGACATTTAAATCGTTTAGTATCTCATCTGATAAAACGGATGAAGGAGTGCTTCCTATAGCAGATAAAACAGTTCCTATTGCTTCAATCCAAGCACTTATTTGTGATTCAGTCCACATTTTCAATCATTCCAATAACAGTTGATTCGACCCTTTATTAGTATATGTCAGCATCTTTGAGGGAGTTAGACAGTTATTATTATGGAAAACAGACCTTGTGCTAAGGAACTACAAATATAGGAAAATAGGAAGATTTTAACTACTATTATATAATTCTTTTCAAAAATAATATAAAATACACACAAAGTACACATAAGGCCTTTATAGTGAGCCTTAGGGGTGATGACTAAGATTGAGGGAGAAATGGGTGTCTTAAACTATGAAACTAAAGGTATTGTTGATTGAGGATGACATGTTGATGAGGGAATTTATAACAGACTATTTCAAAAGGGATAATTGGGAAATTTATGAAGCAGATGACGGAAAAGCAGGGATTGAATGTTTCAATCAAACAAACTTTGACTTAGTTATTTTAGATATCATGTTGCCTAAAATGGATGGATGGTCTGTATGCAAGTACATTCGTGAAAAATCGGAGGTACCTATCATAATTATTACCGCAAAATCAGAAGACGATGATCAAATCTTGGGATTTGAGCTAGGTGCAGATGAGTATGTTACTAAGCCTCTAAGTCCAAGGGTATTGGTAGCCCGTGCCAATGCATTGATAAAAAGAAGGGAAGGTATTGTCGTACAGGATGGAGAGACGGAGATTTACGGGAATATACGTATTAATCGATCGGCACATACCGTTTCGGTTGCTCACGAAAAGATACTTCTCTCACCAAAAGAGTATGATTTGTTCATCTTTCTTATCAAGCATTACGGCAAGGTATTACACCGAGAATATATTTTAAACGCTGTATGGGGGTATGACTATATGGGAGATTTACGCACCGTAGATACACATATAAAAAAGTTAAGAGCGAAGCTTGGAGTAGAAGGGAAATATATTTATACCGTTATACGATCTGGCTATAAATTTGAAGTGGAATCATGAGAAGAAATAGTGTGGTTTTTAAACTGTTTATTGTAACAACTACTCTTATTTTAATTGTTTTTTCTTTTATCATGCTAGCTGAAGTGTTCTTTTTCGAAAAGTTCTACCATTCGTCAAAGGTACAAACATTAGAAGAGAATATGATTTATTTAAAAGATCAAATCAATAAAGAGGAACTAAATGAACAACAAATAAACGAGCAAATTGCTTCCTTAATGAATCAAAAAGATGCAACAATTTCTATACTAAATGAATACTTTAACCACATCCCAATAGAACCATATTATATCGAGCTAAACGTTGACCAAACCTTGATCTCTATTCGAATTCCCAATGAGGGGATGGAGGTGGGATCACTTCCACAAGAACTCGAGATTGGCAATACATTAGTTATAGATGGAATTTTCATAGATGAAAAAAATAAAATTTTACAGCCAGTTGAGATTAACCCTCCTCAATTTAGGGACGTCCAAATGGGACTGTCAAGAGTGCATGGAAAGGTAACTGATTTTCTACTACCAGAACAAAGGTCATACAACCCTCTCTATCAAGACACTCTCATCGATGAAGTCTTAAATGATTGGATACCTAATTCTCGAGAATTATCACTTTTGAAAGATGGATCTGTCGTACAAAGACAATGGCAGGACAAATGGAGTGGAGTAAATTACATTGTCTTAACATCCGCACTAGAGGATCAGGACAGGTATTTAATGGTTATGGCTTCTTTACAGCCTGTTGGAGAGGCCGTCGAGGTACTTCAACAATACTTTATCTTAATAGCTCCTATTGTTATTGCTCTGGTTATTATCCTGTCTATGATTTACTCTAGGATTGTTTCAAGACCGATAAGAATGTTAAGCCGTTCTGCAACGCGCTTAGCTAAACTCGACTTTTCTGAGCAAATAGAAATCCGTTCCAAGGATGAATTTGGTGGGCTTGCGCGAGACATGAATTCCTTATCGAATAATTTACAAGCAGCTTTAAATGATTTAACACTTGCAAATGGGAAACTACAAGGGGAAATAAAAGAGAAACAGCAGGCTGAGAAACTTCGCAAACAGTTAATTGCAAACCTCTCTCATGAGCTGAAAACCCCTCTTGGAATTATAAAAGGCTTCGCTGAAGGCTTGCAGGATAATATAGCTAAAGAAAAAAGCGAACGGTATCTATCTCTGATCGTTAGTGAAACAGATCGGATGAATGCCTTAATTTTAGATATGCTAGAGCTTTCGAAATATGAGGCAAAGGCTATCCGCTTACAGATGGAAAACTTCTCTTTAACCGATTTAATAGAGAATGTAGCTGAATCTTTTTCTCAGCAGTTGGAGAGCAAGCGATTATTACTCAGCTATGACTTTGAAGCTGATCAAATATTAGTTAAAGCAGATTACAGAAGAATTGAACAGGTTATCTTGAATCTTTTGAGCAATGCAATTCGGCATGCTTCCGAGAATACTATAATAACCGTTAGTATTACTCGAACAGAGGTGAGTAAAGTGACAGTAATAATAGAAAATGTTGGCTCATTCATCGCGGAGGAAGAGCTAAGCAATATTTGGGAACAATTCTACCGTATTGAAAACTCACGAAACCGCAAATCCGGTGGTACCGGTTTGGGGCTAGCCATAGTGAAACATATACTCGAGCTTCATCAAAGTGAATATCGAGGGATGAATACAAATCAAGGAGTAGCATTTTCTTTTACATTAAATGAGGATAGGGGAGAACAAGATGAATAAATCTATTTACATTATAGCTATAACGGTACTTTTCTTTACCAGCGGCTGTGGAACACAAATAAATTCTACTACATCTGACAAGTCGGAAGATAGTCAAAATGAATCAACAGCAGCAAAAGGAACATCGGATAACGAAAATGAAACTAAAACTGAAGACAATCAACTGAAACAAGTGACGGACGAGGAGATTTTAATTGTTATTGACCAAACAGCTAAACCAATTGAAGGGAATAGCTTTGACTTTGTCATAAAAGAAGTACCAGAGGGATTCTCCTTAACAGAAATGCAGTGGATTTCAAATAAAAGTCAAGTTATTAATACTGTTCAAGAAGCCATTGAACATGGAGCTAGCGGAGAAGAAGGGTTCTATATTAGTGGAAACGGCGAGTATTCCGGGTTCTTCTATTCTGATGCTATGAAAGGCGAGGAAGGTCAGGTTAAATTTATTTTCAAGGATGACCAGGGAAATGAGTTAACTTGGGAAAAAACTCTAACTTTATATTAATATCTGTATCTGATTATCTTTTTTTCTAAATCCACCTTTTGTAATTAATAAAGCTCATCTTTAATATTTTATGGTAAAATATACTAATAAATATAAAATATTCAATGAATGGAGTATTTATTAATGAAAATATCTAGAATCATTGCGGGCCATATAACTTGTTTGGTACTACTAGTTGGAATATATGATACAGCTTCAGCCGAGCCGACATGGGAAGCTAAATGTTCTTCATATGGAGATATTAAGCAAAATCAAAATCCATCATATCAACATATGAATTGCCTACTTACAAATGCAGCTTTAGATGCTAATATTCCTCCGGAGGTTGTGAAAGCTGTGGCGTCCAAAGAAAATGGTGGATGGAAACAATTTAATGAAAATGGACAACCAATCGTTTCAACGGACCAAGGGATAGGTATTATGCAGATAACTAATCAGGCAGCTTATGACCAAGAACGATTAAAATACCATGTCACCTACAATATTCAGGCTGGTGTGGAAATCCTTAAGAGTATGTATCAACGTAATGATCTACCGAAAATAAAAGGAGCAGGACCAGAAATTATCGAGAGCTGGTATTTTCCAGTCATGGCTTATAACGGTATAAAACCAGCTAATAGCCCTGTTTATAAATCCAATGGTTTAAATAATACCGAGGCATATCAGGAGAAGGTCTTTTCTTTTATCGAAAAGGACAGTTACTTGAACAATTCTAAATTAGGAAAGCTAGACTTCCGTTCAGAGGACTTTGAATATGATACTAGCAGCACCGAAAACATAGTTTTTAAGAAGAAAGAGTACACATTTACGAGTCCTATGCATGCTTCCTCGTATCATTTCCAAAAAGGAGACAAGGTTAGTGTAGCTCAAGACAATGTAAGGCTAAGATCGCAACCCAGCACTTCATCTGCTTCAACTACTTTAGGTAAGAATACGACCTTAATTATTGAAGGAACATTTTTATATGACCAGTCACTAACGAGCATAAATCAATTTGTATGGTATCCAGTTAGAACAGAAGACAAAAAACATGTTGGTTTTATATCCTCTGCTTACATTAACAAAAAAACGAATACTCAACCTGTTAAAAAGGTAATGTGGGGGAAAACTGAACTTAAACTAGGACAAATAGGTAAAGTTACTATCCTATCGAATACAAACCTAGTAAAAATGGATAGCAACGGTTCATTGACGACTGTCCGTACGCTTAAAAAAGGCGAAGAATACCGCGTATATAATTACAAGAGCAACAATGGCGGATTATATGGCGTAGGCGGGGGGAGCTACATCCAGAAGTCCTCCAATATAAAATACGAAACGCCATCTAAAAGCAAGCTAGCGTTACTGGGACAATAAAAAGTATTCATTTTAAACCATTCTACGACTTGAAGTAGAATGGTTCTTTTTTGTTTAATTGGAAATCCAAGGTTGCAATATTGTAATGTGAACGTCATCTAAAGCGAAGGCTCTTTGTAAAAATCTCCCCTATAATAGGGTTATAGCAAGGAAGATTAAAAAACAAAGGGGCTAAAAAAAATGAAAAAGTTACTAACTATATTTCTTACTACCGTTATAGCAACAACCGTATTAACAGGGTGCAATCTTTTTGCAAAAGCTAATGGGGTCATTCTGTATGGCGAACAACAAGATATTATAGATTCTGTAGAGCGTGATAAAAAAGAAATAATCGAAGAAGAACAGTTCACTATTAAAATGATAGAGCAAGGTCAACAAAAGGTAATGGTTCTAACGGAAGAAACAGCAAAAGAACTTGTAAGCAAACAATTAATCCGAGAAATAACTAACCAAGAAAAAGGAAAAACAAAAGTAGCTAAGTCTCTTTCGAAAGTTTCAGAAGGTGAGGGATTACTTTTCGCAAAGCAAAAGGTGGAAAAACTGGATGCTATGGAAAACGTAAAATATGAAGGTAATTTAATCATTGGTGAAGGTAGAGCATACACAGATATGTTCCTAATCGTCACTAATGCAGATTATGATGCAATAGAAGGTACGGAAAAAACGATGGCTGTACTTAAATATGATAAAGATCCGAGTGCTGATGGATTGAAATATGATGTAGAAAAAACTCAGCTAGTTAGAATAGAAAACTAATACAGTAAGGACTGTCTATTATAGGCAGTCCTATTTTATTTTCTAAGATTTTGAGAATCTACGCTTATTGTAATTACTTTGAGATAGTTAATAACAAAAATTAAAAAAAATTTTATTGTCTAGTTGATATTGTGAAAAAGTAATAATATGATTCTTATATTGATTAAATTGAAAAAAGATTATATCTTAATGTTCTTGCTATGTATTAGAGAGAAGGTTCAGCATGAAGAAGTATAAAGGTGAATTATTAATGATTATTACCGCTGTTATGTGGGGGAGCGGATTTGTTGGAATGTCAGTAGGCTTAGAACATTGGAGTGTAATGCAATTAATGGCGCTTCGTTTTACATTAGCAACAGTTCTATTAGCCATTATTTTCTCTAAAAAACTAAAACTAATTTCTAAAAGTGTTTTCTGGAAAGGCTCTATATTAGGTGCTATTCTATTTATTGCGTTTTCATTACAAACACTAGGGCTTGAGTATACAACTCCCTCAAAAAATGCCTTTTTAACAGCTATTAATGTGATCATTGTACCTATTATTGCTTACATCATTTATAAACGTCGATATGACCACTTTGAGATTTTGGCAGCTATCATCGCGATTGTAGGTATTGGATTTTTATCTCTACAAGATTCATTTACAATTAATGTCGGAGATATGTTATCAATTCTGTGTGCATTCGCGTTTGCATTTGATATTTTTTATACGAATATCTTCGTAAAAAAAGAAGATGCACTAGCATTAACAATTGTCCAATTCTTCGTAGCTTCGATTTTTAGTTGGATTGGTGTTCTTATACTTGGAGAAATTCCTACTTCAGCAAGTGTGGAGGGCGTTTTAACAATAATATATCTAGCTGTTTTTTGTACTTTAATTGCTTATGTATGTCAAAATATTGGAATGCAGTATGCAGATCCAACAAAATCTGCGTTAATTCTGTCGACAGAGTCCTTATTTGGAACATTTTTCTCGGTATTATTATTAGGTGAAATTTTAACAGGGAGAATGATTTTTGGAAGCTGCCTGATATTTACCGCTATTATTATCGCGGAAGTGAAACCATCCTTTAAAAAGTCTATAATAAACGCTTAACAACGAAACTGGGCTTACATATTATCTGGAGTCTGGTTTTTTGTTTCTATGGTGTAAAAGCCTAATTATAAACAAGTCTGATTTTTACCCAAAAGATCTACAATTTTTTGATAAAGGAAGTAATCAAGTCGTTGAAATGCTTAATTTCATCACTCATTTCAACCCAACACGTTCAAAGAGTAACGTTTTATATATTTTAGTATATTAATTGAACAGGGAATACGTAATCGAAAAAAATAGTTTGAACAGAAGGCATGAGGTGTTCTGTGCGAAATCGGCTTTTTAAGTAACAATTCCGATGTGAGTAAGCTAGATACCCTCGCTAAGAGTCAGGCAGCAGGAAGGGCTGTTGCTGAGCGAATCAAGAACTATATCGAAACATTGCCGGAATAATAAATCCAAAAAAAGAAGGGGTGTCGGATTTCCGAACTCCTTCTCTTATTCTATCTGGCACCCAAGTATACGTACTCCAGTTGATTGTCCTTGCCGTAATGGAACACGACTAGACTGTTGCTGTCGTATTGAGGGTTGTACATGTAATAGCCTATCTCGGTCATTTCATCGTCTTTGTTAAAGAAACCGATGTGTTTTGATTGTTTGGCCAGTTCGACTTCGAACGGTGCGTTGTTCTCCGGTTCTTTAAGGTGTATCGCTTTGTTTATCACTTCGAACTCGACGGGGAACTCGGCTTTTAGCGTCTCGAAATCCTCAGCTGCAAGTAGATCCATGAAACGTCTAGAAGTTCTGTCGGTTTCCTGTAGGAACGAGCTGTAATCACTCATGATGTCCTTTAACTCTTGGTTCTCTTTTTGTAGTGCCTCGATTTCCTTCTTGTAGTCTGTACCTGCGCCCATATTGTCTTTCTCGTCCGAGCAACCGGCTAAAATAATCGAAACGAGTGCTACTGTCAGTAGTTTTTCCAAATATTCCATCCTCCTTTTGTGTCAACACCTGAAATTGTATATTACCATTATTAGGAAAAAGTATTTTATTTTATTGAAAACTGGCTTTTGGATTAAAAATATACAAAGAAGAATTTGACTTCTTTCTTTGGTGAATTATCATGGGAACTTTTTACAATTCTTTATGAATGAAAAACTGTTGAAATGATTAAAAATTGAAAGACTAGAGGATACGTTTGCAAATTATAGAGATAATCTTACTATATTAGTAACAAAGGTAACAGATGAAGTTCCAGTAGCTCTAATAAGCTATTTAGCAAGTGAATTCAATTGTGTACTGTAAGTATTGCTTTAATGACTAATCAATTAGTTATTTGTAGAGGAGAAGAAAGATCTGCGATTAGAATGACTTTTTAAGTGAAGTGATCGCAAATTAAACAGCAAAACTATATTTAATCATTTAAATTAACACCACTAAAAAGAGATAAAATAATATTTCTAACATAAAAAACTGAATTAATATTTGAAAAAGGAGTGTCTGGATATTATTGTCCGAAGTGACGGTAGATTCTTGTTCATGTACATATACGGGAAGGTAAGTGATTGGTTATTGCTATTACTAAAAATATTTTAGTTTACATAATATAAATTATACGGAGTTACGTTTCATTACATAAGTATACTTGAAACAGTGAGATATTTGAGAAAAACGTGCTTTTTTTGGTTTGTTTATAAAATTACATTAGATTTATTGGTAGCATTAAAATTTATATTTTTTCTTCTTAATGTTTGTTTGCAATTCTTAGCCTTACTTTCGATTTTAATTCCTTCTTATATATTCCTTCTTTTAATAGTTCAATTTATCTTACAATATTCCGTTAGAATTTTTGATCATCCAGATCTACAAATATTCTTTCTCTTTATATCTGTATCACAGAAAAAATTTTGCCTTCTGAAGTTTTCAACATCTTCCTCTTAAATGGAAAATGTTATATGTTTATACGACGAGTTAATGTGTCCTTTGTCAAATATTCATGTCAGCTAGTCGGATAGTTATACTGGTAATTAGTAAGCAAACTTTTTCTATTAGAACACTATAATAAACTCATTTCGCCTATGCTCCCTCTTCGTAGACAGTAGACACCTATTGTTCTAAAGGGATTTAGTAGAAGAATTATTCCCTATTATAAGCGTTATAGATTTACGAAATAAGCCTATACGGGCTTATTCTAGCGCCATTCTTCATCCAAAACTTCCAATAAACATAAACAGAACACTTGTTTCCATCCCGTAAAATTCATCATTTTGGATAAAAAACGCCTGCTATTTTCCAACAGATTTTTCATTTTTATCTAATAGCTAGATAAAGCATACTTATAAAGTACCTCAATAATTCCAATTACTTCTTCATCGGAATATTTGTTCATTTCCAAGTCTGATCTAACTTGTTTGAATAAAATTCAATCGCCTTTTTATAGCTTTGAATATGTTCATCATTCGACGTCTCCATTATATTTTTCAGTAAAAGTTCCATCGCTTGCTGATGGCTCTCTAAATTGTAAAGAGTCATCGCTAAAAAAACTTGCATGGCTCTATTAGTTGGAAATTGTTTTAGCCCCTGCTCCAAGGTTTTTTGGGACTTATCATACTCTCCCAGAGTTCTATATGTGCTTCCAAGGCCTATAAATGCCCCTTCCTGGTCTTTTTCAGGTAAACCTAGGCTAATTGCTGTCTCATAAAACGGAACGGCCTGTGACTCGTCTCCTAGTGTGTCAAAGCTCCAGGCACATTGGTAGTTAATATAAGCATCTTGAGGAAATTCTTTGACCAATTGAAGAAAAATACGGTTCGATTCTAATAATTGGCCCTCTTTTCTTAAATGTAATGCTTGTTCTATCATTTTTTCCATCGTAACTCACCTTCCACTTTTAAAAGATACTAACCTTTATATAAAGAATACAATAGCTTGGCAATTTCAGACAATAGGTTACTTGCTGCTCACTCAGTCTCTGCTATCTAGAGAATCTGCTCCTATACGTTACTAATGCTGCTCCGTTAAAAGCCTTTTTAGATCGTGCTGTTCTTTATCCATAAATCTATGAAAATGTACGCAACTTACCTATACTGTATTAAAATTATTATGTTACGTTTAATGTGGATGTACGTACTTATACTACCTAAAGATAGAAAGGGCGATCTTATATGAGAACAAGTGAGATTGCTAAAAAAGCGCAAATTCATCCAAATACCGTTCGTCTCTACGAGGAGTGGAAGTTTATCTCTCCCGTTCCTAGAAAAGAAAATGGCTACCGGGAATATAGTGAGATTCATTTACGACAACTATATATTGCTCGGCTTGCCTTTAAACAAGAGTTTATCCAAAATAATTTACGTAAGAAGGCTACCGAAATTGTTTTACTTAGCGGAAAGGAATTGTTTCATAAAAGTTTGCTGTCTGCCAAAGCCTATCTAAGCTTCTTACATTCGGAATACGACTATATGACGAAGGCTATTCAGTCGGTGGATAAATTGCTTCATGAGGAAACAACAAATTTGCCCATTTTCACACATAAAGAGACTTGCAAACAACTGCAATTAACAGAGGAAACGGTTCGAAACTGGGAGCGGAACGGTTTATTTGCAGTTTCTCGAAGTGCACAAAATCGTCGTCAGTATGCGGCTTCAGATATGCAAAAGCTATTGATCATTCGTACATTACGTAGCGCCCATTTCTCTATCGCAAGTATCCTTCACCTTTTTGAAGAAATTGAATCGGTAAACCATGTAACAGATATTCAATCCCTTTTGAGCTCTGCTAAATTTAAAGATGAATTTTACCATGTAACCGATGAACTGGAAGTAAACCTAAAAAAAGCAATGAATAACGTTAAGTTAATCATTGCGATTTTAGAAAAGCTACAATAATGGAGATTTGTTGTTTGCATCGATGAACATTGTTAATTGGTGCATTGCTCTTGTAGTGGCTATATAAAGTAAGCCTTGGTCATATGACGTATGGTAGTTAAACTCATCTACAAAGGGAACCAAAACTGCATCAAATTCTAAGCCCTTTGCATACTGGATGGTTGTGACAAGAAGGCCAGCTTCAAATTTTTCTGTTTGTCCATCTAAAACATGAAATGGAACGGTTAAGCTGCTTATAAGCCTATTTAAATCGTTTTCTGTCTTACAAATGATAGCTGTTGTTTTATAATCATTTTGAATCATTTGATGAATCATCGCTATCATCTCATCAAAAGTCTTATAAATCATTTCTTCTGGCTCTTCCCCGTGACGAGCAATTGGATGAATATCACCGGTTCGCATAAATTTCTTTGCGTACATAGCTATTTCATAGGAGGATCGATAAGTTGTCGTCAATTCTACATATTCTATACTAGAGAATATGTTTTCGAAGGATTCCTTAGAAATAGTTTCATATGGCAGTAATGCTTGGCTGAAGTCACCTATTATCGTCCGCTTACAGTTAAACACTTTCGATAGAACTGCATATTGAATTGGCGTATAATCTTGCATTTCATCGAGCACAAAATGCTGTACCAGCTCGAAGGTTTTAATGCCTTTAAAATATAACTGAACGTATAGATATGGATATACGTCATTGAATTCAAACGTCTTTTTTGAGTACTTAAATAAATCTTCTCCTAGTTCCTCTATGAAATGACGATAGATATCTAATGGAGTCGTGTATAACAATCGTTTTTTTAATCTCTTCACAATCTCATTCTTACTTGGGTATGTCCCTTCCCCGTTTCGTTTAGCTTTTAATACCTGAAGAATATCATCTGCCAGCAGCTCTAAACGAGTAGCGACCGGTTCTTTTCGATACTGAAAGAAACGTCCTTTTAAATAATCAGCTGTAAATTCTGTATCTGCAATCGATATGGATTCTTTCTTTAATAACTTTGTATCTAAGTCGCTTAAGAATGTGTTTAGTCGTTCCACAAATGAATAATTAGACTTTATTTTCGCACGTGTAGCTAGCTCTCCAGAAGGGTCCATTATAATTGCTCGCGTTTCCTGCTCATAGGAAGTGAACGTGACAGCCGGCGGCAATAAGCTTTCCGTCAGATCATCAATAGTAAAGGAACGAATAGGCTGCTCCCCTAGCTCTGGCAATACGGACGAGATATAGTCCCCAAACACTTTGTTTGGAGACAGTATGAAAATTCGATCTGCACGTAAGCTGTCTCTATATTTATAAAGGTAATAAGCTATACGGTGTAATGCAACTGCTGTTTTCCCAGACCCAGCAACCCCTTGTATAATGACGTTATAGGCTGATTCATTACGCACAATCTTGTTTTGCTCTTTTTGAATGGAAGTGACGATTGTTTTCATCTTCTCGCTAGCATGTTGATTGAGTGTTTGTTGTAGTACCTCATCTTGAATCGTCAATGAGCTTTCTACGACATATTTAATCTGTGAGTTTTCTATTTTGATTTGACGTTTGCCTATGAGTTCTCCTTCAAAACATCTTCCCATGGCTTCGTAGTAAGCTTTTCCTAGCTCAAATTCATAATACATATTACAAATAGGGGCACGCCAGTCATAGATAAGCGAAGTACCTTCTTCATCTCTAAAACCAAATCGCCCAATGTAAAAGGTTTCCGCATCGACCTGTTCTTCACCATTATAGACAAAATCAAATCGACCGAAATAAGGTGACTCAATCAGCTTTTTTATTTGTTCTCTTTCTAATACTTGTGCAAGCCCTTGTTTATCAATCATATTTAGCGTCTGTTGATAATCATACACTTCAAATTTATCGAGCTCATTTTTATACTCAATCGTATATTTTTGTAATTCTTTATAGTTTTGATCCTGATTATTTATATCTTCAGATAGACGTTGATAAGCTTCTTCAAGGTCAGCTTCAATCTTTTCAAAATATGTTATCTCTTTTTTATCCATCATTGTTTGCCCTCCCTTTAAACACCAAAGCCAATTCTAACAATTATTATTTCGCTGGGGTTATAATGGAGGGTTTGACACAAGAAAAGCGCAAGCGCCTGTCGGGGCAAGGCGGTGGAGCTAGACATCAATTTATTACAGGTTCAGAATTTTATAATTTAAAACCATAAAAAAAGACGGGCAGCGAACTACCCATCTCGTTTGTTTAAGGAACTGGTACTCCCTTTGTTTCCTCTAAATCAACTTGTAAGCCTTCTTTTTTATTTTTCTTCGCCTTCATAAAGAAGAGTGCAGTAATAATTACCGTAAAGATTAGAGCACCAATATGTGCTGTTCCGTAAGCTAATCCAAACCCAAGCTTTGCGTCATTTAGTATATAGACTGCTATCATGTCGGTAATAAAAAGTGCAGGAATTAAGCTGACATAGTAATTCTTCCCTTTTACCATTAGATACATCGTAGCAATCCATAAAGCTAGTGCAGATGTTCCTTGGTTTGCAAAAGAGAAATATCTCCATAAAATATTAAAATCTATTTTCGTTAATAGAAATGAAATTGCAAACAATGGTATCGCGATTGCAAGACGTTTGGTTAATTTTGCTTGATTGATATTTAAATAATCAGCAATAATCGAACGGGCTGCACGGAATGCTGTGTCACCAGATGTGATCGGTAGTACAATTACACCTAATACAGCGATTGTTCCACCTACTGCTCCTAGTAAGGTCATAGATACCTCTTTAACTACTAAAGAAGCGGTACCCTCATTGATTAATCCTTGTAACCCCTGCCCATCGAACATGCTCATTGCAGCAGCAGCCCAGATCATTGCGATAACTGCTTCGGTAATCATCATTCCGTAAAAAATGTACCGTCCCTGACTCTCATTTTGAGTAGTCCTCGATATAATCGGAGATTGTGTTGCGTGAAAGCCAGATAAAGCTCCACAAGTAATCGTTAAGAATAGGATTGGGAATATAGGTAGCCCTGCTGGGTGCATATTCGTTAAAGTCAATTCAGGAATTGTATAATCAGAGAACATTAATGCTCCGCCAACTCCAAGTGTCCCGATTAATAAAACTGCACCGAAGATTGGGTAAAAGCGACCAATGATTTTGTCAATTGGTAATACTGTGGATAAGAAATAATAAATAAAGATAGCTGCAATAATATAACCTAGTGCTATTCTATTATCCAGGAGTGCGCTAAATAAGGAAGCTGGTGTAGTAACAAACACAGTACCAACTAGTAATAGCAATAAAAGTGCAAAAACATTTACTAAGTGTTTGGAAAACTTTCCTAGGAATTTCCCAGCAAGTTCAGGAATATGTGCTCCACGGTTCCGAATGGAAATCATGCCTGTTAAATAATCATGTACTGCTCCAGCAAAAATAGCTCCTACGACAATCCAGATAAAGGCAACAGGTCCATATAAAGCTCCCATGATCGGTCCGAAGATTGGTCCTGTCCCGGCTATGTTTAGTAATTGTATCAAAGCGTTTTTATTCTTGCTCATAGGTACATAATCTACCCCGTCTTGATTAGCATAGGCGGGCGTCATTCTGTCTTCTTTGGGACCAAATATTTTTTCAATAAACTTCCCGTACGTAAAATAAGCAATCACAAGGATCACAATTGCAATTAAAAAGGTAAACATGTTTTTCCCCCTCTATAATTATTTTTTAATTTTAAATTTAAAACCTATATTTCTCAGTCGAAACATTATTCAAAAATCCTTTTATTATGTAACCGTTTTCTTGTATTTATATTTATCTTCTAAAGTAGTTATTCCTTTTTATATAATTATAATTTCTTATTATCTAACCCGTGAGGAACTCTGATGAACCCGCAATTTATTAATTATATTGCACACACAATCTCAGAATAAGATTAATACACTTTCTTGGCTATGTATTTGACCAAATGATTGAAAAGGCAGCATTTCCATTTCACAGCACTACTTAATGTTTAATGTATTAATGACCGTCTATATTAGGATCACGTTGATCTCTATGACGTCTATGAAAAAATCTCCATAAGTAATAGATGATCCAGGCAATAAAAATTATCACTTGTGGAATGTAAGTGTATTTAGGATTAATAAATAATAAGGTTATACTGCATGCGACAGCTGTCGGCAATATAATATAAAACCACATCCTAACTTCCTTGTTTTTAAAACTCAAATCAAATCGCTCGCTCATCCGCTCCCCACCATTTCTCTGTATGTATACTAAGAGAATAAGAAATTAATAATCTAAAGACGTATAGTTTCTCTCTCTCCCGTTAATAATTCCTCTTCAGATGAATAATGCATTTTTTTCTTATTACTTGGAACTACTATTGTCCCACCTATTAAATCGTGTATACCTCGCTTGTCTTTGCGAAATATGATCATAAAAAAGCTTACGACGGTAGTTATACCAAAACTTACAACCCCCAATAAGTACCTGCCGACTAGTTCTCTTAATAGCATATTTTGGAAGGTTACCAGTTCTCCATCTACACGAACTATTTTAATGTTGAGCATTTTCTTGCTAGCGGTATAGCCGCTCCAAACGACTGGGAGAATCGTTAAATATAATGCAAAGATTGCGTCCCAATATTTGCTGTCTATAAAACTTCTATCAAAATCACCTTTGACAATGAATGAAATGATAATAGCCAGTAAAAAAAAGAGTAAGCTATCCACTAAAAATGCTATAATTCTTCTGGGAGCACTTGCTAGGTTAAATAATATTCTTTCCATAGTTTTTCACTCTCCTTCTCTTCAAGTAATCTTTTATTTAACTCTTTATTCAGACAAATACAATATTAATTATACTATGTAAATCTAAATAAACTATTATTTTGTCAGAAAATATAGGAATTACCATATTTATTACACATTTTTTAGGAGTGTATATTTTGAAACCAATTATTCATTTACGTATCACGTATTTGGCACTTACTTTGCTCATGATCGTATCTGGACTAGCTTCTAGAAAATATGATTACTTGCTTATAGAAATCGTAGCCGAAAATGCGGGTGACGCTCTTTGGGCAGCCATGGTGTACTTTGGGGCACGATTCATTTTCGTTACTAAACCACCTCTTCTTTCCTTATGCATCAGTTTAATCTTTTGTTTTGGAATTGAATTTAGTCAGTTATATCAAGGTCAGTGGATGAATAGTATTCGAGGAACTACGCTTGGGGCTTTAATATTTGGAAGTGGATTTTTAATCGAAGATCTTTGGAGATATACATTAGGTGTAGGTATAGCATATTTGTTTGATGCTTTATGGAACAAGTTCCCTAAACAAACCACCTCCTAACTAAATACATTTATTAAAATTGAAATATACTTATATGATAATCATCCTCAGGAAAGTCTCCTAAATAATCTAGGTCACAGCTCATATAAAATGACTTAAGCTTGTTATTTCCGGACCAGCAGTCTAAATACATATCTTTTTTGTGTTCCTTAGAAAAAGAACGGCAAAAGTTAATAATGGAGGCACCAAGGTTTTTACCTTGATATTCAGGTAGAATAGCAATTCTTCCTACATAGAGACTGTTTGGGTTAATATGAAGGCTATTTAGTCGAGGGATAGGCGTTATCATAAAAGTTCCCACTATCTCATTATCTAGCTCCATCTTAAAGACTAAGCCTTGCTTTATTTCCTCTTCCACAATTGATGATGGCCACGGATAAGACCATTGCTCAATTCCTTTCCTTAATAGTTTCAGCGTCGTTTTGTCTAGAATATTTATAATGGAAACGAGATCATTTCTTTCAGCCAGTTTCATATTCATTTCATCACTCCCTTTAGATTGATACTAGCATAAAATATTGGTATACTCGTGTTAAGAAATGTATAAAATAAAAAAACCGCTTAGATGTTGGTAGCATCCGAGCGGCAAAATAGACTAGTTCCCTTCAATGGGGATTGGCTCTTAAGGCAAAGTAACCCATCCGAGCGCTAACTCACAGGTGGGTTACTTTTTTTGTGTCATTGAAAGTGCCAAAGTAATTAAAGCAATAATTAGCGAACCAAAGCTAATCATAATTACAAGGGATTCAAATACAGTCAAAAAGGCAGCACCTCCCTCCTGTCTCGCTTTGCCGTGACATAAGGGATCATTGTGCCAACCACCCATGAGATTACTAATCTATTTGATTTCTATTATATCTCATAACTCTCCCATATATAAACTTTAATCCTTTCCTAATGTAGAGCTTCTTCTTTCTAATAATACGACGTCTCTCCAGACACCGTTCAGCTTACCCATTTGTTTGCGCGTACCGACTGTTTCAAATCCATATTTTTTATGTAAGTGAATACTTCCTTCATTTTCTGGAAAGATCATGGATTGAATTGTCCAAAATCCTTGTTCTTCACTTTCTTCTATCAAATGCTTTAAAAGCTTTCCGCCAATCCCCATACCGGTCGCGGAACCAGATATATAAATGCTTACTTCAGCAACTCCAGAAAAGGCCTCTCGACTCGAAATTGGGCTTAGGGCAACCCAGCCTACGACTTGATCCTCCAACACCGCTACATATCTGCAATTGGCTGTATGGCTAGCATCCCATTCCTCCCATGTAGGAGCCTCCGTTTGAAAGGTTGCGTTTCCGGTTTGAATACCCTCTTTAAAAATCGCACGCACCTTTTCCCAATCGTTCTCTATCAGTTTCCTGATAGCTATCTCTTTATGAATCATGCCTAATCCCTTCATTTCTCCATGTTTTCTCATATTATACGACAAGTAATTATGAGTTTATATATAAATATAATAAAAAAACACTTCTTCAAAGGAGAAATTCCTTGTAAGAAGTGCTTTTTTAGTTAATACGCTATTACGCTAAATGAGATGGCAAATAACGCACATAGGACTAATAAAATACTCATAATAAATGAGAATATTGGTGGCATTTTTTTGATAAAGGAATAGATGCTAATAGCTAAAAAGGCCATAGCTAGAATACCAAAAGAAATACCTTTGTAATTTGCCACAAGCTCCACTGTTAAAGGAACTAAAGAGCCTTCACTAGACGGTAAGATACCGAAGGCTTGTAAAAGTGTTTCATTACTTAGCAACACATTGTTGTGTGGTGGTTCCTGCTGGCTCATAGCACCTGTTGCTGCAAAGATAAATAATACGATAACAGATTCTAACCGAGTCCAAGGTCGCGGATCTACATTTTCTTTTACACGTAGCTTTCTTTTCATCAAGAATCCATTAATGAATGCATAGCCTATCAAGGGAAGGATAAGTAAATGTTTGATCAGAAGACTTTGACCATAAGGCTGCATCCATGAATTCGGATATTCCGTGATAGTCATCGAGTATGACATTAAAGTTAGACCAGTCACAAAGATAATTGCAAAGCAAAAAACAGCCATTGTATGGAACCAACTTAAAAAGGCCATCCAATTCTCTTTGTTAATAGAAAACCAAGCTACCATTGTTAAAACACCTATCCAAACGATCACAGTCCCAAAATGGATAAAATGCGTGATAAAGCCTTGTATACCATAAACAGCGTGTGAGTGAGTAGTCCAGCTCATTGCTGCGACCATCGCAAGCAATAATCCAATCCCCAAAATAGGATAGGCAGGTGAATTTCTATCGTCAAATAAACAAATAAAGACTGCTAGAAAAATGGTGATCACAATCGTTACGATCCAAGCCTTACCTATTTCAAACGTCAATAATACTGATTCTAATACATAGAGAAAACTGTATTCCTCCAGCAAATAAATCATTATATTGAATACGGGCATAAAGGAAAATACTGCTATACCAGCAACTGCAATTAACTTTGCCTTTTTAGAAACTACAATCGTTGGCTTTAGATCTTCTGGGATGAGTGAAAATATAAAGCTCCCCATTAACAATGCAAAGCAGGCATATAGAAAGGCTTCGCTAATGGTTGATAAAAGCATCATCATTTTTTATTTCGCCCATTTATCACCCAAAAACTAGCCGCTAAAACAATTACTAAACCGATAATCATCCATATAAAGAAACCGCTGGAGGATGAGTCACTTCCCACCTCGTTTGTCTCTACGATAGGAGCAGTTTCTTCAACATCAGTCTCAGCTTCTTCAGTTACCTCCACTGGATTTTCAACAACAGGAAGATTTACGGTAAATGATAGGTCTCCTTGAATCGGATGTCCATCAGCACCTATGATATTCCATGTTAGTGTATACTCTCCATTATCCATACCTTCTACTGTTCCAGTCATTAGATCATCGACCACAACAATGTCTTTTACCGGAATCTCTTTATTATTTGTTCCTTTTATCTTAAAAGAACTAGTTTGTTCTATCTTAGTTAAAAAAGTAAGTGTTATTTCTTCTATTGGATCTGTGATTGTACTGCCATCCGAAGGATTTGAGCTTTCTAAACCTGTATGAGCAAAAGCTTTCCCTCCAAATAGAAATAAACAGATCGCAATTAAGCTTAATATTTTTTTCATAAGTTTGACCTCCAAAGTAGTATGTATGCTTAAATAAATATAGTGCTCTCTATTACTTATACCACATTCTATAGAATTACGATAAAGATTGAATTTTACAATCAATTTCTCTAATATGGAAGATGTAAACTATTATAAAGGGAGAGATTCATATGGCTAAATCACATGCCAAGAAAAAAAGACTTCATCAGCTAAGAACAACTGGAAAAGATGTATCATCGATGAGAAATGACATTGAATTCAGCACGCATGTTAGAAAAACTAAAACTAAAAAGGAAAAATTGCATCACCTTCATAACAAACATAAAAAGCATTTCCAACAAGGTTTATACCCCGATGGAAATGCTTTTTATTATGTTCATGCAGTTGGTATCTGAAACGATAGCTTTCTTTTTTGAATTTGCAACAGAAAAATAGTTGTTAACCCTATACTAAATACACCGAATATGACCATCATGTACGGAAGACCAATTAAATCTAACATGGCACCTGTCGATAACAAAACAATCTGGAACGAAATTCGGTCCAGCATATTTCGAAAAGAGAAGAATCGACCATGATACTCTGTCGGCACTTGCTTTTGGAAAATGGTTAATGCTGTTGGATAAAAACAACCAATAGAGAAACCAAACAAAGCAAAGCTTACTAGTGTTAATATTGGGTTTGCAACAAAATACATAGATATCTCAGCAAGACCAATGACAAATACGAAAGTGAAGAGAATAGATTTAGTGCTATATCTTTTCCCAATATACTTAATAGCAAGGGTACCAATCATGAAGGCTACACCCTCGACTGCATAAATGACTCCCTTTATAGAAGATGAATCTTGAATCTCACTAATATTAATGACGATCAAGTTAAAGGAACCTAAAAATAAAACAGGTATTAGGGTTAGGAGTAGTGTCAGCATGACAGGCATATTCCCTTTAAGCATAGGAAAAACCTCTTTAAAACCATCTTTTCTAGGTCCATTACTCACTAGCATTTTTTCTCTAGCAGTTTCGTCGATTCGGAGCATAAAGGTAAATGCAAGAATCCCTGCATAAGCAATCATTGAAATAATATACAGAGATTGGATTGGCCAGTAAACTAACGCAAGACCTCCAATTGCAGTACCTGCTACTCTAGCAATAGTGGAAACATTCATATGCCAACCATTTAACTGAAGTAAATCCTCATCCTTAACAATTAACGGCAGAGTAGCCTGTAAAGCTGGAAAGTAAAAGGATGCGGATACCTGCAGACTTATTAGAAATAATAACATCCACCAAATGGATCCTGTAGCAATAGCAACAAACATAAATAACACACTAAATAGTCGACCGATACCAGAAAGGATTAATACTTTTTTCTTATTGGACTGGTCGATGATTCTACCTGCTAGTGGGCCTACAAGAATTCCTGCAAGTAAACCACTAGCAAGCAGCAAGGACTTGTGGAAATCAGAGGGGACCTTTTCCTGCATAAATTCCAGGTTTCCTATTATACTGCTCCAAAGTCCTAAGCCAGCAACTAATTCCCCTATTAGAACAATCCAAACGTTTCTATTTCTCCACATATCCTTTTTCCCTCTTTTAGGATTCTTGTTCTACTGGCTTCTTCCAAGCTCTTAGAAGTTGCCCATCCTTCTCTGTATCTATCACAAATGAGCCATTAGAATAACGATCTGTTGGACGGAAGCTATTCACTTCAATCGTTTCCTGATGTCCTTTTACCGTTTCTACTACTAAGCCTTCTGACTTGTTAGCTAGAACAACTGCAAACACGCGATGCGGGTTAGTTTTTAATTCTCTAAGTGTCACAAGTCCTCTTTTTGCCCGAGCTCCTGGCTCGACTTCAGAAAGGTGCATTCGTTTAATGGAACCACGCTGAGTGATCAGCATAATGTCTTCCGTACTTTGTTGTGATATTACGTTTACACTTACGACATAATCATCCTCTTTAAGATTGATCCCTTTCACGCCACTTGTTTTTACTCCTGTAATTGGCACTTCGTCTAAAGAGAAGCGAACAGAATAACTTAAATGAGTTGTCATTAGTATTTCATCTGACGGTGCTACTAGCTGAGCCAATATAAGCTCATCTGTTGGCTTGAGTTTAATCGTTTTTATAGGTCGAGCATAACGCTGTACTACGTAATCTGAAAGGAGTGAGCGTTTAATCTGTCCTTCTTTCGTTGCAGTTAAAACGCATAAGTCTAAATCAAATGATTCAATACCGATGACGTTTATAATTGTCTCATTTGCATCAAGAGGAACAATGCTAGATATATGCTGACCAAGGTCCTTCCATCGAATATCAGGCAATTCATGCACTGGCTGATAAATATAGTTCCCTTTCGATGTGAACAACAGCAAGTGGTGCTGGGTGTTGATGGACTGCTGATAAAGAAGGTAATCCGACTCTTTTATAGCAAAGTCCTGTCCACTGGATGCATTAAAGGATCTCATGCCTGTTCGTTTAATGTAGCCATCCTTTGTAACCGTAACGATTACCTCTTCAGATGGTATAAGCACATCTAAAGTAACCTTTATCTCTTCAATTTCATTTTCGATAACTGATTTACGTTGTTCAGCAAACTGCTTACGAACAACCTGTAGTTCTTTCTTGATGGTTTTCATCAAAACAGATTCCTTCGCAAGTATGTTTTCTAAACTCGTGATCAGCAGATTTAATTTTTTCTCTTCCTCTTGTAGCTCCGTTATATCTGTATTAGTTAAACGATATAGCTGCAAGGAAACGATTGCCTCCGCCTGTGCCTCAGAAAAGTCAAAGGATTTAATCAGATTGTTTTTGGCATCTTTTTTATCCTTAGAAGCACGTATCGTCTTAATAACTTCATCTAAAATAGATAAGGCTTTCATCAAACCTGAGACAATATGGAGGCGCTCTTGAGCTTTATTCAGATCATGAATTGTTCTACGAGTAACAACCTCTTTTTGATGATTGATATATGCATCAAGTAATAAAGGCAATGTCATCATAGTTGGTCTTCGATTATGAATGGCGATCATATTAAAATTATAGGTGATTTGTAAATCTGTATTTTTAAATAAGTATTGTAATATACCATGAGCATCAATTTCTTTTTTCATCTCTATTACAATACGCAATCCAGTTCGGTCTGATTCATCTCGAACATCTGCAATTCCATCTAAACGTTTGTCTAATCGTTGCTCGTCAATTTTTTTGACTAGATTAGCCTTATTGATTTCATATGGAATTTCAGTTATGACGATTTGTTCTTTACCGCCTTTGATGGTTTCAATTTCAGCCTTAGAGCGAACAACGATTTTGCCTTTGCCCGTTTCATAAGCTTTTTTAATCCCCTCTACGCCTTGGATAATCCCACCTGTTGGAAAATCTGGCCCTTTAATAACGGTCATGAGTTCGTCCACAGTACATGCTGGATTCTCCATGCGCATTAAAACGGCATCAAGCGCCTCGTGTAGAGCATGTGGAGGTATATCTGTTGCATATCCTGCGGAAATCCCAGTTGCACCGTTTACTAGTAAATTAGGAAAACGAGCGGGGAGAACCATAGGCTCCATGTCCGAGTCATCGAAGTTAGGAATATAATCCACCGTATTCTTATTAATATCTCTTAATAGCTCATGAGAAATCGCAGAAAGCCTTGCTTCTGTATAACGCATAGCAGCTGGTGGATCTCCGTCCACTGAACCGTTGTTCCCATGCATTTCAACCAGCATATGTCGCAATTTCCAGTCCTGACTCATACGCACCATCGCTTCATAGACTGAAGAGTCACCATGAGGATGGTAGTTACCAATTACAACTCCAACGGTCTTAGCTGACTTACGAAACGCCTTGTCATTGGTGTTCCCTTCCTGAAGCATGGCAAATAATATACGACGCTGAACTGGCTTAAGTCCATCTCTAGCATCAGGTAAAGCGCGGTCTTGAATGATGTATTTACTATAACGTCCAAACCGATCACCTATAACTTCTTCTAAGGGTAAATTTTGATATCTTTCGGTTTGTGTCATACTAATTCATCCTCCGTGTGAATTCTGTCATTTTCTAAGATGTTAGAATCATCATCTAAACTAAAGTCAACATTTGCTTCTATCCATTTTCTGCGAGGTTCTACTTTATCCCCCATTAGAGTTGTTATATGTCTCTCGGCACGTGCCCCATCTTCAATCGTTACTCGTATTAAAGTTCGAGTGTCAGGATTCATAGTTGTATCCCATAATTGATCGGCATTCATCTCACCAAGACCTTTATAACGCTGAAGCATAACGCCTTTTCCAATTCTCTCCATCGCTGCATTGAGTTCTTTTTCGGTCCATGCATATTCGGAGACCTCTTTTTTCCCCATTCCTCTATATACCTTGTACAAAGGAGGCATGGCGATATAGATTTTGCCGTTTTCAATCAATGGCTTCATATATCGATAGAAGAACGTCAACAATAGTACCTGGATATGTGCTCCATCTGTATCGGCATCTGTCATAATGACGATTTTGTCGTAAGCAATATCTTCTATCTTAAAGTCTGCTCCAACTCCACCGCCAATTGCATGAATGATCGTAGCAATTTCGATGTTCTTCATGATGTCAGTAAGCTTAGCCTTCTCCGTATTTATAACCTTTCCTCTTAGGGGAAGGATAGCTTGGAAAGTTCGATCTCTACCTTGCTTAGCAGAACCTCCAGCAGAGTCACCCTCTACTAGATAAAGCTCGTTTTTCTTTGCATTTCTAGATTGAGCAGGAGTAAGTTTACCTGATAATAACTCGGATGGTTTGCGTTTTTTCCCATTTCGAGCATCTTCACGTGCTTTTCTTGCTGCTTCTCGAGCATGCTGAGCACGAATCCCTTTTCGGATTAAAGAGGCGGACAACTCGGAGTTTTCTTCGAGGATGTATTGTAGCTTTTCAGACACAACAGAATCTACCGCACTTCTTGCTTCACTAGTACCCAATTTCCCTTTCGTTTGCCCTTCGAATTGCAAAAGATTCTCGGGAATTCTAAGAGATACGATAGCGGAGATTCCTTCACGAATGTCCGAGCCATCTAAGTTTTTATCTTTTTCCTTTAATAATCCTGTTTTTCTAGCATAATCATTAAATACACGTGTCAACGCCGACTTGGCACCTGTTTCATGTGTACCGCCGTCTCTAGTTCTCACGTTATTTACAAAGGATAAAATCGTTTCTGAATAGCCGTCATTAAACTGGAATGCAAATTCCACTTCAATTTCTTCGTGGCTGCCTTCCATATAAAACACTGGATGTAAAACGTCTTTCTCTTCATTCAAATAAGCAACGAAAGCTTCGATGCCTGTTTCATAATAAAACACATCGTGGGCTTCGGTACGTTCATCAAATAATTCGATTTTTAATCCTTTTAAGAGGAAAGCGGATTCTCTAAGTCTTTCGCAAAGTGTTTCATAGTTAAATTTAGTAGTAGAGAAGATTTTGGTATCTGGTAAGAAATGTACGGATGTTCCCGTTTCTTTTGTAGTCCCTATTTGGTTTAGCGATTCGACTACTTTCCCACCATTTTCAAAGCGTTGTGCAAATTTTTTCCCATCTCTATGAATGACTACATCTACATATGAGGAGAGAGCATTTACTACAGAGGCACCTACACCATGTAGACCTCCACTTGTTTTATAGCCGCCTTGTCCAAATTTACCACCTGCGTGTAGTACAGTAAAAATCACTTCCGCAGTAGGAACGCCTGTCTTATGCATACCAGTAGGCATACCTCGTCCAAAATCTCTTACCGTTATACTTTGGTCTGAATGGATTGTAACTATAATATGTTCACCGAATCCAGCAAGGCTTTCATCCACCGCATTATCTACTATTTCATAGACCAAATGGTGAAGACCTCTAGAATCTGTTGATCCAATATACATTCCCGGTCTTTTTCTTACGGCCTCCAAGCCCTCAAGCACCTGAATATCATCATCGCCATAGCTTGTTAAATTATTGTTTTTACTCAATTCGTTCCCTCCAAAAAAACAAAACGTTTGTTCTTCTTTCTATTTAAGCCTACAAACAGATTGTCATTATGTCAATAGCGCTGAAGGACAGGCCAGACTTCAATTGTAGTGAAAGTTCAATTAGAATGCAATCTACCCTTTTCATGCATTCTCTATTCACCTAGATAATTCCTTCTTTACTTTTAAACAATGTTTTCATCCAGTTGCTTAAAAGACCAATTGTATATTAAGTATATCGTATAAACTTGGAATTTTTCATTAGGAACCTACTTAAAATTTTTTTATAATAGGTTTTACACTTACTTTGTGGTCCAAAAAGACTTATATTGCGCTCGAACTCTCCGTGATAACGACATTACTTGTCATTGAATAAAAAGTTGTCTACATGGTAAAATAAGAAAGTTATTATATTCATTAATAGATACATATAGAAGGAGCACACTATGACAATATTCATTTTACTTTTGCTTGCTTATTTAATCGGATCAATCCCATCAGGATTATGGGTTGGAAAGCTATTTTATAACATTGATATACGTGAGCATGGTAGTGGCAATCTTGGTGGAACTAACACTTTCCGAACGCTCGGTAAAAAGGCTGGATTGGCCGTAACAATTATGGACATTCTTAAAGGGACAGCAGCCACTTTGTTAGGCTTGCTTCCGTTTTTTGCTTCAACAAACGTGCATCCTCTAATTTTAGGGGTAGTTGCTGTAATTGGACATATTTATCCTGTGTTCGCTGGGTTTAAAGGCGGAAAAGCAGTGGCTACATCAGGCGGGATCCTATTAGGCTACAACTGGCCAATATTTGTAATATTAGTTGTAGGATTTTTTATTATATTAAAAATAACCAAAATGGTCTCTCTAACCTCTATGTGTTTAGCCATCATTGCACTCATCTACTCTATTGTTTACTATTTTACGGTCAAAGAAGATTGGCCACTAATCGTAATCGTACTTTTACTTGCAATCTTTATTTTCTATCGTCATCGTTCGAATATAGAGCGCATTAAAAATGGAACTGAGCCAAAGGTCAAGTGGATTTAACTATTGAATCGAAGCTTCCTGCTGCTAAAGAGTTAAACAAATTCTTTGCGGAACCTATTAAAAAGCTTTAGACTAAACCCATGAAAAACATCGTAAAATTTAAAGAAAGCTTGGTGGTTCGCATGAAAATCAATATCTCTAGTGATGCTTTAAAATGGTTCCGCGAGGAAATGGAAGCAGAAAAAGGAGACAAAATTCGTTTCTATGCTCGATATGGAGGCTCAAGTCCAATACAAGAGGCTTTCTCACTAGGTGTGACAAAGGATACTCCATTCGAACCATCTGTAACTCTCTTACATGAAGAGATCATGTTCTTTATAGAAGAGAGAGATGAATGGTATTTCACTGGACATGACCTTTATGTTTCATTTAATGACCAATCAAATGAGCTTGAATATTCCTATAAAAAAAGCTAGATAGCGAAAGGCAGTAACGTTTTCAAAAGCGTTACTGCCTTTTTTATTGAAAAGGCTATTTAAATGACTTGTTTGATTTTTCGTAAGATAGTTTTGTTTAAAGTGTTACACTTAAACATCATAGGTTAGTCTAAGTAGGATTGAGCATTAATACGTTGAATACTTTAGGACATATATTTACTTATCCTTCTTCAACCCGTAAATAAATATAATTAAACTTATTATAAAAAAGACAGAAAAAAATAATTTGAAAAGTATATGTGAGGTTACTGCTTCGGATACTTCTCCCGTCAGTTGTCCAATCCGTAAACATGAATAAATAAATCCTAATGAAAATAAGAAAACAAAGCCCATTGCCTTGTATGAAAATGAAATCATCATGTAACCTCCTCTTCTGGTAAATTTTATCATATGGATGAAGTTTTATATAGACAATATTATGATGAAGGTACTTAATTAACTAATGGGTTGTGTTAGAAAAAAATAATATCAAAGTAAAATGAGCCAGGATAAAATATCCTAGCTCATCTTTTATGAGTATTTTTATCAACCTATCCCTTTAACATAGCCATTCAAAAAAGAGCGGTTATTAGACATTCCATTGTAAGTATTTAAGGAATTTTAATTTTTATACTGTCTACCCTGGCTGATTTTATAAAAAACTACAAAAATCGTAATTGTGGTAAAATTAGGGTTATAGTACAATTTGAGGGAGTAGATTTTCACTAATATTTATTTTATTGTCTTTTAGCGAGTTTAATAGATCTATTTTTTCTCGTGTTGAAATGGTTTTTTCTTGGTATGTTGAATCTTTTAAGACTATTTCTAATATAGAATTAGGTAGTGTAGTTAGATTTTTTAGGGCTTCTTCTTGATTTTTGTTAATACTTGTTAAATAGTCTTGAAAGGCTTTTTTATCTGTTTGAGAAATATTACTATCTTGCATTATAGTTATTACTGTTTCATTTGAAAGATTAATATTTAATATTTCTTGTATTCTTTGTTGTTCTTCGTTTGAAGAGAAGTTTGTTGTTATTTCTTTTGTTACTAATTCTAAGTTTTTACTATTTACAACTAGTCCTTTAGAAATTTCATCTGTTAGATCCTTTATTATATTTGGAGTAAATATAGCAAGAATTGAACCTGCTGCTGCTAGAATTAGGGATACTAGAATTAGAAGCTTGAAATCTTTTAAGCCTTGAGTTAGTCTTTTAATAGCTTTTTTTAGATTTTTGGGTTTTTCCATTCCACCATGCATTCCTGGAGGACCATGTCTTCTAGATTCTTTTTCTGTATGTTCTTCGTTATTCATTTTCTAGTTCCTCCTTTGATAATTGAGATAAAGCAATTTGTTTATATACTTCACATGTTTTTAATAATTCTTTGTGTGTACCTATTCCTACACAGTGACCATTGTCTAAGACTACAATTTTATCGGCATTCATTATTGTTCCAATACGTTGAGCAACTATTAGACAAGTAGCATCTTTAGTATATTTTTTTAATTCTTTTCTTAAAACGGAATCTGTTTTATAATCTAGCGCTGAGAATGAGTCATCAAAGATGTAGATTTCTGGACGTCTGGCGATGGCACGAGCTATTGCTAGACGCTGTTTTTGACCACCTGAGACATTTGTTCCGCCTTGAGCTAGGTGAGTGTTGTAACCTTTATCCATTTTCTCGACAAATTCTTTAGCTTGAGCTACTCTGATAGCTTCTTCAATATCTTTTTTAGTCTTTTTCTTACCATTTTCGCCATAAGAAACATTGAAATTTACACTACCACTAAAGATTACAGCTTTTTGAGGAATGTATCCTAATTTATTATTTAGAATTTCCTCTTTATATTTTTTTACATTAATACCATCTACTAGAACTTCTCCTTCAGTAGCATCATAAAATCTTGGTACTAGGTTTATTAGAGTTGATTTACCTGAACCGGTTGAACCTATAAAGGCTATTGTTTCACCTTTATTTACTTTAAATGAAATATTTTTTAATAAATACTCTTCAGCATCTGGGTATTTGAAAGAAACATCTCTAAATTCTACTGTACCTTTCTCTTTAGTATCAATATTATCAAAAGTTCCTTCTTTTATAGAACTATCTTTTTCTAAAACTTCATTGATACGTTCAGCTGATACTTGGGCTCTTGGCATCATCATGAAAATCATTGCTAGCATAAGGAATGACATTATTACTTGCATTGAGTATGATGAAAAGACTACCATATCTCCAAATAAAACTATTTTATTAGCCATTAGGGCATTATTAATTAGTGAAGCACCAATAAAGTAGATTGCTAGGGCTAGACCATTCATTACTAAGTACATTACAGGAGATAAAATAGCAAACATTGTTTGATTAAATAATTGCTGGTTTGTTAGTTTGTTATTAACTTCTTCAAATTTATCTTCTTGATACTTTTCTGCATTAAAAGCACGTACTACTCTAATACCAGTTAAGTTTTCTCTTGTTACACCATTGATTTTATCAATTAATTTTTGAACTATTTTAAACTTTGGCATGACAATTATTGTTAGCATTCCAATTACTGATAGTAATATAACTACAGCTACGGCAGTAGAAACACTCCATTGCCAACTCTTGTTTAGTATTTTTAAGATAGCCCATCCTGCTGTTATTGGGGCTTTTAATAATAATTGAAGTCCCATACTTATTACAATTTCTATTTGAGTTATATCATTTGTTGTTCTAGTAATTAAACTGTTAGTTTTAAATTGTTTAATCTCATTCATGGAAAGACTTTCTACTTTATCAAAGAGGTCTTTTCTTAAGTTCATAGAAAATGATGAGGCTACATTAGCAACGATATATCCTACTATTATAGCGGCTATTAAGCTACCTAGAGCACAACCTATCATCCAGCTACCGTTTGTTATAATGTCAGCCATTTTACTGCCTTCTGTTTGAACGAGTTTTGTTATTTCTGACATGTAGTCAGGCATTTTTAATTCAAGCCATACTTCGACAATTATTAGTAGTAAGGCGATAAATGATAAGAACCATTCTTTCTTTTTAAATTTTTTCAGTAGTTTTAACATATTTTGTCTTTACCTTCTTCCTTTTTTATATTTTCTTTCATTATATTTAATACTTTTAAAAATGTTTCTAAATCTTCTTCAGAAATATTTTTTATTAGTTTTTTTTCAGTATGTTCAATTGTTTTACGCTTTTTTTCAAAAATTTCTTTAGTTTTTTCATTTAGAATAATTTTTTTAGTTCTTACATCTTCTCTATTAGTTACTCTTTTGATGAGATTTTTTTTCTCCATCGTTTGTAATACTCCAGAAATGGTTGCTCGACTTAGATTTAGATGCTTTTCTAAGTCTTTCTGATTTATTTCCTGGTTTTTATTTTCAATAATGCACTCTATTATTTGAAATTGTGTGGGAGATGGAAAAATGTTTTCTGGAATAGTAATATCTTTATTATTGATAAATGTACGAAGAATTTCTTTTTCTAAAGATTTTATTTCATATAAAACATTTATATCAGACATTTTTTACTTCCTTTCTATAATTGTTAGTTGCCTTACATTTATTCATTTTAGTCGTTATTAGATTTTTTGTCAATGGAGAAAAATAAAAAAAGTAGTATCCTACTTTTAGTTTACAATATGGTAGCCTGTACGGAATTCGAATCCGTGAATGTTGCCTTGAGAGGGCAATGTGTTAAGCCTCTTCACCAACAGGCCATATAGTTCGTTCTTTTTTCTAGAACAATAATATTTTAGCATGGAATATTTATTTTGACAATAGTAGATTTATATTTTATTTGTTTAGAGTGATACTAATGTATAAGTTGTTAGCTTTACTATTTAAATAAAATACTTTATACTAATATTAAGGGTGATTATATGGGTTTATTTGATAAGAAATTTGATATTAAAGATGACTTTTTAATGAGAAAGTTTAGTCCTGATAAGGGATATTATTATGTTAAATCTGATGGAAGAGAATTTCATGAGATTGGAATTGATAAGTTAAATAGACGTTCATTAAAAGAATTAAAAAGAGCTAATATTTCTCTACAGGAAGATAGAGAACTTTTAGAAAAAGAGCTTCATCAATATAAAATATCTAAGAGATTTGATAAATTAAAGTCTTTAGGCTTTTCTACTATTGGTTTTGAATATTTAGGACCAGTTAATGGTTCTATTTCTCCAATGCTTAGAGATGAACTTGAACAACTTGTGTCTGAGGAAAATGTTTTAGTTGGAATACATAGAACTAAACACGATACTTCAGTTGAGGCAATTAGTGACATACTTAATAATGGTTTAAGAATAGATGGACATATGGGTGGAATGGTTGCTTCTGAGAAAAAACTTAGTGATACTGTTAGTTATTATCCAGATAATAGTACGGTAATTAAAGAGGCAATGTATGCGAATGCATATAAAAATTCATCTGGGTCAATTATAATTAGAATTCCGGATGAGGATTTAGCTGATACAAGTAAGATTTATATAAGCAATGGAAATGATGTAAAAGTTAATCCTAAATATATATTGGGATATATTCCTGTTACTGCTGATCATCATATTGATAGAATGTATACAAAAAGTGATATAG
The DNA here is from genome assembly GCF_938022135.1 of uncultured Psychrobacillus sp. Taxonomy (NCBI): domain Bacteria; kingdom Bacillati; phylum Bacillota; class Bacilli; order Caryophanales; family Bacillaceae; genus Psychrobacillus; species uncultured Psychrobacillus sp. The sequence continues at coordinate 48,509 of NZ_CALIED010000010.1, read as the reverse complement.
CTGAACTTGGTAGGCAGATTGATAAACCTACACAAAAATAATTATGTAAAGAAAAACTCGTTTTTAATAACGAGCTTTTTATTTGTTATTTTCTATTACTTTTTTGTAGGCAGATATTAAGCCATCTACATAAGCACAACCCATGAAACATACTACTGATGAAGTTTCATTTTTTAGTTTATCCATGGTATCAACTGATACTATTTCACTATCTTTTAAATTATCTGTAATTATATGAGAAGTTATACCAGGATAATCTTCTTGTTTTTCTCTATTACAATCTATTTCTGTTAGATAAGCTTTATCAGCTACTTTAAAGGCAGCAATAAACTCATTTTTAAAGTCTTTTGTTCTAGAATATGTATTTGGAGCAAAAACTACTACAAGACGTTTATTTGGGTATTTTTGCTTAACTGCTTCTAGAGTTACTTTTATTTCTGTAGGATGATGAGCATAGTCATCAATGATAATACTATCCCCTACTCTTTGTTCTTCAAAACGTCTTTTGGCATTATGGAAAGTTTGTAATAACTTTTCGATTGTGTCTTTTTCTAGACCTAGTTCTTTGGCAATTATAATAGCTGCGGTTGCATCCATTACCATGTGTTTTCCAAATAGAGGAATATTAAAGTGACCATATAATTCATTGTTAATAAATAAGTCAAATTCAGAAGACTTTTCTGTTAAATTCATATTTTTGATTACAACATTATTATTTTCATTAAAACCATAAAATAATACTTTAGTTGCATAGTTGATTTTTCTTACTTCTTCATTATCACCGTTTGCTACAACTAGTTTTTTTGTTTGTCTTGCAAATATTTCAAAAGTATTTCTAATATCATCTAGATCTTTATAACACTCCATATGTTCTCTTTCAATGTTTGTTATAACGGCGTATGTAGGATGATAAGCTGTAAAATGACGATTGAATTCATCACTTTCAACAACATAGTACTTGTTATCTTTTGTAGCATAACCATCACCAGCACCAATAAAGTAATTGCAACCTACGGTTTCCTCTAGGAAATGTCTTATTAGGGATGAAGTTGTTGTTTTACCATGAGTTCCAGATACTCCAATGGTTTCAAACATATCAATTACATCACCCATAATTTCATTATATTTTTTTACGGTTAAACCTAGTCTTTTTACTCTTTGAAGTTCTGGATGATCTTCTTTAAAAGCAACACTATAAGTAACAATTGTATCTTTATCTAATTCATGATTGCCATCATAATAAATTGGAATGTTTCGCTCTTCTAGTCCATCTTGAGTAAACTTATGGCCTCTAGCGTCATCATAACCTGATACTTGATTTCCTAAATCACTCAATATTTGAGCTAAGGTTGACATTCCTGTTCCTTTTATACCAATACAATAATATTTCATTTATCCCACTCCTTGCACATACCAAAGTATATACTATTTTCGTTGATATGTAAAGTTTTCAGTATTTATTATATGTAAAGTGTTAGTTATTTAGAAAGAAAAAAAGTTGAAAAATCAACTTTTAGTTTTCTTATTTAAATTCTTTGTTTTCTCTTGCTGCTTTTCTCTTATCACGACATTCTTTACATCTTTTTGGTTCATTATCTAAACCTTTTTCTTTGTAGAATGCTTGTTCACCAGCAGTAAAAGTAAATTCTTTACCACAATCTTGGCAAACTAATGTCTTGTCTTCAAATTCCATATTCTTGACCTCCTTATTAAAGATTGGACTTTTAGGTAAAAAGATATAGTTTCCAAATTTCATAACGAGGAAAAATATTATCCAATTTTATATCAAAATCCAGTGATAACTCACATTAAATAATATAACATCTTTAATAATAATATGCAACGTGTTAAAGATTACTTTACATTTCTACTTTACTTTTTGATAGGCTTTTTTACTCTCTCCTATAGTTTTTATTTCTTGATTTGATGTATTTTCTAATTCAGTAATCATTAAGTCGAATAGTTGTTCAAAGTTATCACTTTCACCATTTCTTAAAGATTCTCTTAGAGCGATAATTTCAGCTGTTTGAAAATTATTAGCTACTTTAGAACCTATACTATTTAAGATAGTACTATTTAGGATTTGATTCATAGTTTTTGAATATAGATAGTCAGAGGAAGCATCTTTTGCGACTAGACTTAGTTCTAAGTCAATTATACTCATGTGGTCTGATAATAGGATATTGTCTCCACCGATATCTTCTGTTTTAATACCTTGTTTTGCTAATTCTTTTATTTCTGGTTTGATTCCTTTTAGAGAGTCTCTTATTAGAGATAGTTTTGTGTTTTCTGGTAGTTCTTCTAAAGAGATACCTGGCATTATTTTAGATGTATAACCAAATAGTTGTTCTTTACTACAATAGATAGTAACTGGTATTGCGAGTGAAGGTGTTTTTACTTGTTGTAATTCTAATAAGGTTTCTAGTACTTCAACATTTTCTGGTTCATATAGATCTCTATAATCTTCATTTAATAGTTTAAAATATTCATCTGGAGCTACTTTATATATTTTACTACAACTTCCACCATTAATTGGTGTTGTTAGATTTAGTCCTGATATTGAACTGATAATTTTTGACATATAGTCATCCCCTTTTTTATGGCTCCATATTATAACATATTTTTAGAAAAAAATAAAGACATAATGTTTTATGTCTTATTTAGTTTGAGTTTTTAAGTTAGGCGTATCTGTTTATTTTTCTCTTCTTCTCGTTCTAGTTTTGAATAGATACAGCCACAGTAATCTTGACGATACAAATTATATTCTTTTGATAGCTCGATACTTCGTTTATAACCATTTTTCTTTTTAAAATCAGAATATAAGTAAGAAGTTTGATATTTATTAGATAGGTTTTCTCCTATTTCATTAAGCCAGTCAGTTTTTTTATAAGGACTTAGAGTAAGAGTAGTTGCGAAAAAGTCAAAGTTATTTTCTTTAGCAACTTTAGCTGTTTCTTCTAGACGTAATTCGTAACATTTGTAACAACGTTTGCCACGTTCTTTTTCTTTTTCTAGTCCTTTAGATATTTCAAAGAATTCTTTTGGATCATATCTTGTATCTATTATATTGATTGGGTATTTTACTTTAATTTTTTGAATAAAGTTTTTTAGTTCTTCTAGACGTTTTAAATATTCTTTTTCTTCAGTTATATTGGGATTATAGTAGATAATTGTTATCTTAAAGAAATTACTTAGTCTTTCTAGACAAGCTGATGAACATGGTGCACAACAAGCATGTAATAAAAGTGTACTGCCTTCTTTAGTTGATGACATTTGTTCTTCCATTAATTTATCGTAGTTCATATGATCACTTCTTTTCTTTTTAATTATTTGGAGTTTGATACGTATTTAATTTATTTAAATGAATTAATACTGGAGTAAAATCAATATCAATAAATTCTTCTATTTTACCAGTTTTAATATGAGGAGTTTTTAAATTTAGAATTCTTTTCATGTATGAAGTTATTGAACCGTGGGAGATGATTAGAATAGTACTATTGCTGGAGTTTTCTGTTGAAATATCTTTTAAAAATGTAGATAGTCTTAATTCTATTTCAAATTTATTTTCTCCGTAGTCCCCAAACTTAGTGAAATAGTCTCCATTAATTTGTTGTAGACGAATGTTATCTAGTTCTTCATTGTTTTTCTTACCAGAATATTTTCCATAGTTTATTTCACGTAAACGGTTATCTATAATTACTTCGGTAGTTTTATATTTTTCGTAGACTAGATGAGCAGTTTCAATAGTTCTTGGTAAGGGAGAGACATAAATTTTATCAATATTTTTTGGTAAAAGGTTTATTGAGTCTTTTACTTCTTTTATGCCTTTTTCAGTTAGAATAGACCAATATATTTCTTTGTCTGAGAAAAACTCTTCTTTATTATTAGTGGCTTCGCCATGTCTCATAAAAATTAGATTCATTTTATATACCTCGTTTCATTATAATAATATACAAGTTAATGTTTTTCAATATAAAATTTGGATTAGTTTTTTGATAAAGTCATATTTTTTTGATTTTATGTATATAAATTAGTATGAATAGAATTATATTTAGTTTTTTAATTACAACTTTAGCTGGTTTAGCAACACTTCTTGGTATTATACCATGTTATTTGCATAAGTCTAGAGAAAGTATTATTAGCAAATCTTTGGCCTTTTCTGCTGGAGTTATGATTACTATTTCTCTTACTTCTTTAATACCAGAGTCTGTTAGTCTACTCTACTTTGATTATACAAAAGTTTTTGTCTTTTTGATAGTGTTTATTTTTGTAGTTTTAGGAATTATGTTTTCTAGTTCTATTGATCAAAAGATTGATGAGCATTTTTCTAATAATAATCTTTATAAATTAGGACTTATTTCAGTAATTGCTTTAGCACTTCATAATATACCAGAGGGAATTACGACTTTTATTTCGACTAATAGTAATCTTTCTTTGGGTATTACTTTGTCTTTAGCTATTGCTCTTCATAATATTCCAGAAGGTATTTCTATAGCGGTTCCAATATATTATGCGACTTATAACAGAAAGAGGGCTTTTTGGTATACTTTTTTATCTGGATTTTCAGAGTTGTTTGGAGCGATACTTGCCTATTTATTTCTTGCTAGATACATGAATGATTTTATTTTAGCTTTGATACTTGGAGTTACAGCTGGAATAATGATTCATATTAGTATTTATGAATTGTTACCTAATTCTTGGCAGTATAAAAAGAGAAAAGCAACAATATTTTCTTTTCTCTTAGGTATTATGACGATGTTAGTATGTGAGATGTTATTTTAATCATTACTAGTTGCACAATAGAATTTTATAATTTGACCTTTTGAAGTATCTATTTTTTCTTTTTTACCTTCACACCAACTAGGACAAGTTAGAGTATCTGTTGCGGCACTGTAGTATGCAGAACAACCTTGATCATCTTCTTCTAAACGAAACTCAACATTAGAAATTTTATAACCAGTTTCAGTTTTTTCTTGTTCAAATAAATATAGTTTAGAAAAGTTAGTCATTAATTTATTAATTGTTTCTTCATTAGCAATTAATTTCATACTATTATTAAATTCACTAGTAGAATAATCTCTAATAGTATTTTTCTTTAGGTCGTCTAATAAAGTTTTAAATTGTTTTGGAAAATTATTAGTGCTAGTCAAATATGTATCATATTCACGCATATCATAGCTGTAATCTACACTATAAGATATTTTATAGTAATCAGGGTTATATTTATATCTTACTTTTATATCATTTAGACTCATGTTGTTATCTATTATAATTTCATAGTTATGTTCCCAAGTATTCATAATTAACATATTGTCTTTATAAGTTAGATCTATTTCATTTTCTTTGATACTTTTCTCGTCAAAGCCTATAAAATCAATATTTTTAAAACCAAGTAAACCTATACCTAAACCTATTCCAGCTATTGTTATAGCGACTAAAAGGATAGTTATAGGTATTTCTGCTGTTATTTTTTTATTTATAATAAAATTTACAATTAAAATTAAGACTATTATATGAGCTATTATGATACCAAGTGAAGTTAGAGTTGCTCCAGCAAATATTAAGGAATGTAGGGATAAAGATAGACTTATTACTAAACTAATTAGAGATAGTGTCAAAGTAAAGACTAAGAATAAGCCGATAAATGCGATAGTTATTTTTACAAAGAAAATTACTATTTTTGATAGGAGACTTAAGAAAGCAAATGGTTCATGATTAGGATCTCTTAAGATTATTTTTTCTTCATCTTTTCTTTCAAAACTAGTTGTAGTATTTGTTTCTTCTTTTTTATTTTCTTTAACTTTTCTTGAGAATACATTCTTTTCCTTTTCAACTATTTCATCATAGTAATTTAAATAACGAAGTTTAAAAATATGAATAATAGCAATTATAGATATAATAAGCCAGATAGTTTGACATAGACCTTTTATTACATTATAGACAGTATAGTAGCGTCCTGATAGGATAAAGTTTAGAGTTTTACAAATTACATTAGGAATAATTGATGATATTATCATACCAATGAATGCTAGAAGTAGAACAATAATTACTTGTTCAATAAAACATTTTAAGATTGATGAGAATTTCATTCTAGATAACATGTTTATTGTTTTAGTAATAAATTCTAATAGAGAGTCTAGAGCAATATTTAGATTGTTTTTTTCTTTTCTTTCTACTTCTTCTATATCTGTAACTTTGTCATTGATTAAGTCATCCATACTACAATTAAAGATATTACAGATTTGAACTATTTTATCTGTTTCAGGATAAGTATTATTACTTTCCCATTTAGATACTGATTGTCTTGAAACATTTAATTTGTTGGCTAAGTCTTCTTGAGATAAGCCATTTTTCTTTCTAAGTTTAATTAGTTTGTCACCAAACCTCATAATCTCACCTCTTTCGCTATTAATAGTACGATAATTAATGGTTGCTTTCTACCAACTTTGATTGGAAATTTGTAAACTTTAGGTTGCATGTACCTATATAATAGCATATTTAAAGTAGATTTTAGTAAAAATGTTTTTCTTTTAAATGAAAAAAATAGACTAATGAACTTAGTACTATTTAGTTCCATATAGTCTATTTTTATATTTCAATTATTACTTTGTTAATGATTTTATCTTATAGATAAATGTTGAGTTATTAGCAGTAGATGTTTGGTAACCATTATACTCTTTTGATAATTTTACTAGAGATTTTACTTTAGAAGAGTAATTAGATACTATATTTGTATATGAAGATAATTTATTTATTCCTTCGTTATTTATTTGAGTAAGTCCTTCTTCTAGAGCTGTTGTTCCAGTTAAAGCTGAATTTAGACCAGTTGATAATTCTTTAGTTCCTGCTTCCAGTAAAGTTAGACCACTTTTTAATTCATCTAATCCAGCTGTTAGACCAAGCGAACCATCTTTTGCGTCTTTTAAGGCTTCTTCTAGAGTTGCTATCATGGTGTTGATTGTTGTAACAGATGAAGATAATTTTGCATTTAAAGTAGTTATAGCTGTACTATTATTTTCAATTAATAATAGATATGGAATTGCAGATATTTCTTCTGTAGTTAAGCCATGTTTAATTAAACAAATACCTAGTTTTTGTTCATCTGTTTCAGTAGTTAAATTACATTCTACAGCAGCTTTTTTAGCATTTAAAATTCTTGTTTCATCATTATTAAATGCAACTTTTAATTTTGTTAACATTTGAGTATTTGAAGCTTGTAACTCTTTTAAAGATTCTGCTTGAGCAATTGCTTCAGGACTAGTTTGTTCAGCTACTAGTTGTTCTTTTACAGCTTCTAGAGAAGCAATAATTTGTTCAATGCCAGAAGTTAAGTCAATTGAACCATTTTTTATTCTTTCCACTCCACCTAATACTTCACTATATTTACTAGTTAAAGTAGAAGCACCTACTGATAATTTTTCAGTACCAGTTTTTAATTCAGTAGTACCAGATACTACTTTATTCATACTATCTTGTAGAGTATTAATTGAGGAAGATAGATTATCCATCTTATTGAATACAGATAAATCACTTTCAGATAGTAGTTTTGGAGTTGCTACTAAGTAGATATTATTTAAAGTAAAGTTAGTTGTTGTATAGTTAATTTCAACATTATTTAGACTCTTTAAATCCTCTAGACCAATACTTTCATATAATCCAGGTGTAGCAAGAGCTACTAACATACTCTTATTACCAGTTGATGTTACTTTACCATTTGTTACAGTAATATTTGAATTGTTTTTATTAGAAAGAGTTGTGCCAACGGTTACAACAAATGGAGTATATTGTTTGTAATAAGTGCTGTATGAGTTATTAGTTAAATTTAATTTAATAGTAATATTACCTTTTTTACCAATTAAATCTTTTACTTTAGTTTCTTTACCATTTAAATAGTATTTAGCTTCTACTGTAATTGGTAGACTTTCTTTAGTTGTTCCTTGATAATAAATATCTTTACCAGTTGAGTTCCAACTAATTATACCATTATCAAGACTATATTTTTCTTTACCATTAATATTTAGAATTTTTTGTAAATCTGTATCATCAGTAATTGTTCCTTTTTCTAGATTAGATAAATGATTATTAACAGTAGTTTTTTCTACTTTACCATCATAGTTTAAGTTAGCATAAATTGTTTCTTCTTTTGTTAAGGCAAATGTAGAAATTGGGGTTAATAACATACTAGATATTAGGATACCCGAAATAACTTTATTCATATTTTTCATATTATTTTCCTTCTTTCTTAACATTTTTATTTTTTAGAATTATCTTATCACATAGCATTAATAATGATGGTAAGATAAAGATAACTGATATCATACTAATTAGAGAACCTCTTGCTAGTAAGTTACAAATTGAACCAATCATATCTATTTTTGTATAGAAACCAACACTTGCTGTTGCGGCAAAGAAGCATAAAGCTGAAGTTATGATAGATGGAATTGTAAACTTAAGAGTTTCCTCCATACATTTTTGTTTATTGGCACTTTTTTGTCTTTCTTCAATATACTTAGTAGACATTAAAATTGCATAGTCTATTGTTGCTCCTAACTGAATTGTTCCAACAACGATTGAGGCTATAAACGGAAGAGATGTTCCTGAATAGTAAGCAATTGACATATTTACAAAGATAGCAAATTCAATCACTAAACTTAAGACTACTGGTAAACTTAATGATTTTAATACTAATACCATGATTATAAATATTACAGCAAGTGATGTGTAATTAACCATGTTAAAGTCATGATCAGCAATAGTTATTAAGTCTTTCATTAGAGCACCTTCACCGGCTACAATAGCTTTTTTATCATATTTATGAACGATTTTATTTATTGCAGTTAACTGATTATTTAAATCATCAGATGCTATTTCATAAGTAGAATTGGTTAAGACTAATTGATATTTATCATTGTTTAGTATTTCTTGTAGGTTGTCTGGAATTATTGTTTCTAGACCATTGTTTACGAATTCACTTGGTGATAAGACTAAGTCTATTCCTTTAACTGATTTTAATTCATCTGTAAGGGATTCAATATCACTACTTGAAACATTTTTATCCATAATAATTATTTCTGGAGATGTTATACCAAACTTTTTAGCTAAGTCATTGTTTGCTACATTAAAGGCTAAATCTTTTGGAAGTGACTCATCAAGTTTGTAGTAAACATCATAATTACTATTACCAATGTATGCAGGTATCATTAATAGGACAAAAGCTATTAAAATGAATTTTTGTTTTGATATTATAAACTTTGGTAATTTTTCAAATTTAGGTAATAATACTTTGTGTTTTGTTTTTTCTATTTGTTTATCAAAAATTAATAGGAATGATGGGAATATTGTGACAACACATATTAATCCACATAAAACTCCTTTTGCCATAACAATTCCAATATCTTTACCTAATAATAAGTCCATAGTACATAGTGCTAGGAAACCAGCAAATGTAGTTAAGGATGAACCTAATATTGATTTAAATGTTTGAACTATGGCGTCGGCCATGGCTTTCTTTTTATCTTTGATTTTCTTTTTAGAATCTTCATATTTATGATATAGAAATATTGAAAAGTCTGTTGTTACTCCTAATTGTAGTACGGCTGAGATAGACTTTGTAATATAACTTATATCTCCTAAGAAGTAGTTACTTCCCATATTATAAATAATTGCTATACCAATATTTCCTAGTAATAAAAAAGGTATTATGTAGGAATCTGTTGTTGCTAGAAGTATAAGTAAACAGAAAATTACAGCTATTGAAACATAGGCTACTAATTCACTATTTGATAAGTCCATGGTATCAATTACCATAGCGGTCATACTACTTACTTTGTTAGCATCTTTTACAACTTCTCGTAATGATCTAACGGCATCTATTGTTGAGTCTTCAGACGTTGAACCATTAAATGTTACGAAGATTACTGTTTCTTTGTCATTATATAATTTATCTTGTATTTCATCTGGTAACATATCATATGGAATAGTTGTTCCTAAGACATCGGCAATACTACATACTTCTTTAACGTTCTTTATATCTTTTATTTTTTCCTCTAGGGCTAATATTTGTTCTGAATCTCTATCATTTGTCATTACGAAGGCATATGAACCAAGACCGAACTCATCAGTTAAAATGTTTTCTCCCTTTATAGTTTCGATTGTATCTGGTAAGTAAACTAAAATATCATAATTTACTCTAGTGTTTACATAACCAAATATTGATACTATGAAAAGAAGTAAACTTATCACTAGAACTATAACACTGTTATTGGTTATTTTTTCTGCGATTTTTTTCATACTTTTTCCTCCTCTTTGCATAATTAATTCTATGCTTTAAAAGAAAAAAGACCAGTAAAATATATTCTTTTATGTTTGATAACCGACAGTTGTATGCTAAAAGTAGTGTATTTAACCAACTTTGTGTTGTTTATCTTTACATTAGAAGTTTTAGGTATATAATAGTGTATAGGTGATGGAAAATGGATAAAAAGGAAGATTTACGTGTAATTAAGACAAAAAAGAGTTTATATGACGGATTATTAGTCATGATGAAGGATAAACCTTTTGAAGATATTAAAGTGGCGGACATATGTAGAGTGGCTTTAACTAATCGTTCTACTTTTTATGATCATTTTAATGATAAATATGAACTTTTATACGCTTTAATGAAAGATATGGAAATTGCTTTAGTTGATAAGTTAAAGTCTAATACCAATATTTCTAGTACAAAAGATTTTTATATGAAAATGATTGAGTTGTTATTTGAGCATATTAGTGAGAATGTATCTTTCTACTCTTCTATTATTAAGAATAACAATAATAGTGTTGCGAACGACATGATTAGAAATACTTTGTTAATGGATGTTAGAAGTCATATTGAGAGTGAGAAGAATTATAATAGTGAGGTACCTGCAGAGGTACTTACAATGTTTTATGTAAGTGCGGTTATGAATGTATGTTCTATGTATCTTAGAGAACCTAATAAATATACAAAGAATGATATTTTAGGTTACTTAGATAAGTTATTACCTGATAATTTGTATTAAAAGAAAGAGACTAGATTTTAGTCTCTTTTAGTTTGTTTGGTCTTTTAAATAAATTGTTGTTCCGGATATTAGGATGCCGATTACACAAAGTATCATAATAATTGGAGAAGCTGTATCTGGATTTGTTACCATGTCTTGGGTTACTCTTAAGTGTAGTATGTATTCTACTCCGTTTGCTGTTGCGATAATTTCTGTTTCTCCTACTTTTAATGGTTTAATGTTTCCTTCACTATCTACTTTAGCAATACTCGTATCTAGGACTCTGTAGGAAACTGTGGTTTTGGTACTTTCCAAGTCTTTGAAATAACTTTTCATTTTAATGTTTTTTATTTCTGAGATGTTTACTGTTTCGTTAGATTCTTGTTTGACATTTTTGTAATAAAGTCTTATTATTTTTCCACCACATCCATAATTATGTTTGTCTGTATCATAACTTACATAGGTATAGCCCGGCATTTCTTCTATTATTTCATTAATATCATCAACTAAGCCTTTAATTTCATTTGATTCTTTAAGTTCTTCTCCTACTACTTTTCTAAAAAGTATATCGGTAGATATGTAACTAGTACTTGTTGATGATTCAATTAATGCTAACTTGTTTTGATTGTAGGAAAAATCTATATCATCCATGGGCGTTGCTCCATTTTTTACTTCATCTGTATACATTGATACTTTAATTATATATTTACCAATAATATCTTTATAGCATTCTTTATATACACAATAATTGTTTAGTCCAACTATTTTACCATCTTTTATTTCATAAGAATCTCCATAAATTGCATATATTACAAAATTATTATTATCAATACCCCATATTTCATGCGACACATTTTTTGTTTCTTGGATGTCATATTGTTCTTCTGGAAGTAATTCATCTGCATTTATGTATTCTATTATTGTACTTGGCATACAAGCAGCTTTCGTGTTATAAAATGGTGCTATTGCTAGTAACAAAGCAGTTAGTAAAAGTGTTTTCTTTTTCATTATCTCACCTATTCTTCTTAATCTATAATTATTATATAATTAAATCTTTTTTATTTCAAGGTTGTTTAGGTATGAAAAAAGACATCTAATGATGTCTTAATCTATGTTAATTAATTCGTATTCTGTTGTACCAATACCTAGTTTTTCAGCTGATTCTATAGTATGATATCCGTTTCTTGATTCAATTCTTTCTATTAAATGATGTTTTCCTGGATCACTACTGTTATATACCATATCAAGACAAGCTTTATCGATAGCAACGGGATCTGTTGATAGGACTATGCCAATATCTTTCATACATGGATCTTCTGCTACACTACAACAATCGCAATCTACGGACATGTTTGCTAGAACATTTATGTAGACAATTTTATTATTGAATAATTTTACAACAGATGAGGCTGCATCAGCCATGGACTCTAAGAAACTATCATGATCTGCTGTCCATAGATTTTCTGGTACTCCTACTCCATGGATATAGGCTTTACCATATGATGAAGCACAACCAATTGATAATTGTTTTAGAGCTCCACCATAGCCTCCCATAGGATGACCTTTGAAATGAGAAAGAACTAACATTGAATCATAGTTTTTAATGTTTTTACCGACATGATTTTCTTTTATCTTTTTACCATTTGGAATTTGCAAGACTAAATCTGGTCCTTCAGCATCTAATAAGTCAACATCAAAATACTTAGTCCAACCATGATTATCTAATAACTTCTTATGCTTTTCAGTAGTATTTCTAGCACCATCATAGGCAGTATTACATTCTACTACTGTACCATTTACATAATCAATAATATCTTTAAAATACTCTGGATGTAAGAAGTTTTGATTACCTTCTTCACCTGAGTGAACTTTAACAGCGACTTTACCTTCTAGATTGCATTTAGCAGTTTTATATAAGTTTACTAAACTTTCTTTGGTTAAATTTTTTGTAAAATATACTTTTGCTTTTTCCATTATTTATCCCTCCTATATTTATTATAACAAAAAGTAGACAAATTTACTTGTCTACTTTGTATTTTTTTTTAATCTAGATCGGTTCTAGCTAGAATAGCAGCTGGTGTTTTACGTAGGGTAGCAAATACTGGAATTAGTCCTACTATTAGATTAAAAGTATAACAGATTATTATAGAGGCTAAGACAGTTGGAACATTTACCATAATAATTCTTTGCATATATGGTACTGTTGTTAGGACTTTCATTATGTAAGCACAAATTAGAATTCCTGTTAAACTTGTTAAGGTTGTTATAGCGATTATTTCACCTGAGAACATAATGTAAATATCTTTTTTCTTAACACCTATAGCACGATAAATTCCTACTTCTTTTACTCTAGATAAGAATGATGATCTACTCATTAAGAATATTTCGATTAGAGATATGGCTAGAACGATTGTAGCACTAGCTAACATTATGTTATTACTTTTTGCACGTGATGCAATATAATTTTCTCTATCCTTTTGATAATTATCATAAATATTTATTTCATAATTATTTCTAAAGTTTTCAATTGTTTTAGTTTTATTGTCTGTATAGATTGTTAGCTTTTTAGTTTTAAAAATTAGACTTGTTTCTATAGTGTTGGTATTTACAAAGTAATTATTTATTTCATCTGCTGAAGAATAGTAACCAACTACTACTAGTTTACGCTCACCTATTTTAGTTGAAATTTCCTTATTTAATTTCATAGATTCTTCATTACTTATATTGACAATAGTTTCATAATCATTTGTTGGTTCTCTACCCTTGGTAATAGTTATTTTGTCTTTAAATAAGTTATAATCTTGAATACCTGTTGTTCCTTCATTTTCCTCTGCATAAGCATCGTTTACATTTTTTGAGTTATATAACATATCAATAAACATATCTTCACTTACATATATTGAAGGTGATACTAGGTCTGTTATTCCTACTATTGTAAATTCATTCATAGAAGTTATTCTGGCTTTTCTATTTAGGACATCTTTAATAGTCTTAACATTGGCCATTTTGTTAACTCCGTCGCTTGATGAATACATTTTTTCAATAGCTAGTTTATCTACTACTATTTCATAATTATTTTCTGGCATTCTACCATATATCAGATCATCTTTAGTAATCATATTAATTGAAGACATAGAACCTTTTAAAAGCATATTTTGTTTACTCGTTTGATAATAGTCACTTAAAGGTACTCGCATACTTATATTAGAACTTCCTGGTAAGATGTAGTTTACTCCTTCTACTTCTGTATATTTTTGATATGTAGATGGGTCTGTTTTGTTAGTCTCAATAGTTATATAGTTTTTATTAGTTTCAACAAATTCTTTTTCATTTACTCTTGAAGCTGCTCCCATACTACTAGTTGAAATCATTATAAAGATACCAGATAGGAAAAAACCAATTAATAGAATCTTTTTAATTAGAGAATAAGCAAATACTTTTTTAAAACCATTAGTTATAAAAGTAAGAGGATTAAATATTGAAGAGTATCTTAATTTTCTACTTTTATCGATAACATTTTCAAAGTCAAATTCATATTTTTCCAGTTCATTTTTATCAAGTTTATGATAATGGTCATTGATAAACTCAATACTAGAGTCTTCGTCCACTACTTCAATTGAATTATTATTTTTACTACGAATATAAATATTATTATTTTTAATTACTATTTCTACTTGTAGTTTTTCATCATTATCATGATAGATTGTTATATCATTAGTTTTGTCTTTAAAGTTATCTTCTTTTTTAAAGTCTTTTAGATAGAATCTATTATCGATAGCGTAGTCTAGTTCATTAGTATGAGTGTTTTCATAGTCTTTTACGACTTTACCATCAGATATTTCAATAATTCTACTAGCGTAAAAGTTAGCTAAATTTGTTTCATGTGTTACTAGTATTACTAATCTATCTTTAGAAATGGCTTTGATAATATTCATTATTTCTACAGAGTTTTTACTGTCTAAGTTACCTGTTGGTTCATCTGCTATGATGATATTGGGATTTTTTACAATTGCGCGAGCAATACCTACTCTTTGACGTTCTCCACCAGATAACATATTAGCTGGTCGTTTTCGATAACGATACATTCCTACTTTTTCTAGGACATAAGTTACTCTTTTATCTATTTCTTTTTTATCTTTAATACCAATTATTTTTAAACTTAAGGCAACATTATCATAGACAGATAAATTATCTACTAGTTTATAATCTTGGAAAATGTAACCAATATTTAAGTTTCTTATTTTATCTACTTTGTAACTAAACTTACTAGTAATCTTTTGATCATTTATGAATATTTTACCTTTTTGTACCTTGTCTAGACCACCTATAACATTTAAAAGAGTTGTTTTACCAGAACCAGATGGACCAAGTAAAGCTACTAGACCAGTATCTTCTAAAGTAAGAGATGTATTATCAATTACATGAATTTGGTTTTTCTTATGACGATTAAAATACTTATTAATATTTTCTATTTTTATCATTATTACACCTCTTCTCTATAAGAGTTCATGACACTCTTTTTAAATATTTTAGCAGCATATTTTTCGCTTATTAAGAATGATAATAAGACTAGTATTAAATATATTAGACCATAGTCATTAAATGTTAAGTATTCATTTATAGTTTGAAGAGTTGAATTTTTTATAGTACCTAGATGATTTAAATATACACATAAATCAAAAGCAAAATATGCGATATTAGCAACAATAAATAATTCAATTATTAGTAGTTGTCTAGCGACTTTTTTAGGAGCACCTAACATTCTAATGGTTGTATAGTAAATATTTCTAGATTTTAAGATTAGTTTTATAACAAAATATGTGATAAAGAAAAGTGTTGCGACTAAGATGATTGTAACTATTATTTTTAAGACTCTAATAATTACTGAGGCAGTTGGTTGAATTAGAGTGTTTTTAACGACTAGGGTTTTATAATCTAGTTTGTTTAATTCTTTTTCTGTTTCAGCAATTTTGTGAGCATCTTTTACGTAAACACTCATTTGATAGGTATCTTTGTTATATAAATTATTATAGTTTTCAGGATTTATAAATATGATGCCATTATATAAATCAAATTCTTCTTTGTTGTAGTTTGGTAATTCTAGAATGGAAGATATGTTTTTAGAATTATAATACTTAGTTACATGAACATCTATTTTATCTTCATAATATAAGTTACTTATATGGATATTTATGTTTTGGTTTAGACAATTTTCTTTAGGACACTCGTATTTATAATCTTCAGTAATATATGCTTCATTTAGTGGCACCCAGTTATTTGGGACTATTTTATATGCTGGATTCCAACTATTTATTTTATGATTTTTACCTAAGAAGTTAACTATTGTTGTACTGTAGGATTCATTACTTTGTACTTGAAATTTATCAATAGCTTTTTCTGTAAAATATAATTGATATTGGTAGTCTTCAATATCCTTTTTATATTTAATACCTACTATTTTATAGTCCTTTATATCATCTTGAATAAGAGATGAAGAGTTGTTTTCTATATTGTAGGTTTTACTCATTAATTCATCATATTGTTGTCCTAGGTAATAGTCTTTTTTACTACCAACAATAACTATCTCATTATCAGATTCTGGCATTCTACCAACATCTAATTTACCAGATAATTGCTTAATACTTTTTGGAGTTCCATCTATATAGTAACTATTATCTGATGATGATAAGTAGAAAGTTTGGTCAACAATGGAGTCGTTTTTCATAATATGTTTTATATTATCTAGGGAAGCAATTTTATTTATTTCTTCTTCAGAAATACTAGATTTATCTTTTTTATTTACTATGATACGACTTTCATCTAAGTCTTGGAATAAGTAATTATAGCCTGCTTTAGAAGACTCGTATTCACTCTTTTTAAATGATGAGTATTCTGTCATTAAAGCAACAACAATAAATAAGTAAACTATTAATAATAAAATAAATTTAGGAGCAACATTAAAGGTATTTCTAAAACCTAATTTTAGTTTATTGAAGAAGGTAATGTTTTTATAATGATTTTCTTTGGCTTCTCCATATTTTACTTCTTTTAGTTTTTTATCTTCTAATACTTTGCCATCGTGCATAGTTATTTTTCTTGTAGCATAATCACTTATTTGTTCATAGTTATGAGTAACAACAATAACTAGTTTATCTTTTGATAGTTCACTTAGAAGTTTAATAACGCTTTCAGCTGATCTTTTATCTAGACTTCCAGTTGGCTCATCAGCAATTATAATTGGAACATCTTTTGCTAGAGCTCTTGCTATGGCTACACGTTGTTTTTGACCACCTGATAGTTTAGATACTTTAGTCTTGCGGAATTTAGTTAGACCAACTTTGTCTATTAAATCTAAGACTTTAGGTTTAGCCTCTTTTTTAGTTAGACCATTTAATATTAGAACTAATTCAATATTTTGATAAACGGTGTAACTATTTATGAGGTTGAAGTTTTGGTAGATGTTTCCGATATATTTACGACGGTAATCTTCCCAATCTTTTTCTAGGTAATGGCTAGTTTCTTGACCATTAATGTACATTTCTCCTTCTTCGTAAGTATCAAGACCTGATATTACATTTAATAATGTAGATTTACCAGAACCTGATTCACCAGTTATCGCAATAAATTCACCTATTTTAAACTCAAGATTTACTTTAGTGAAGCCTGAGGCAATAACTCCTTTACTATAATAGAATTTTGAAACATTTTTTAACTTTATCATATACTGTTTCCTTTCTTTTAATTAAGATAATTATATGTATTTAGTTGGTTGCATACAAGCAATTTTACTTGGAATTTTGGTAAGTTTACTTTACATTTTTGATTTTTTCTAACATAAGGTCTACTACTTCATCAACGTTTGATGTTGAGGTATCTATTTCAATAGCGTTTTTTGGTTTTAAAAAATTAAGAGATGCTATATCTTTTTGATCGTTTTCTTTTATAATTTCAATTGCTTGTTCAAGAGTTAGTTCTTTTCTTTTTTGAAGTAGACGTTTGGCACGTTTATTAGTACTAGCATATAAATAGAACTTTATGTCAGCGTTTGGCATAATTCTTTCTGAGATGTCTCTTCCTTCCATAATTAAGTTTTTGTTTTTACTGATGAACTCTTTTTGAATAGTTCTAACATACTCTTTTATCTCTTTAATAGTAGAAAACTCTAAAACATTTTGAGAGACATCTTTGTCTTCAAGTCTATTAGTTACATTTTTTTCATTTAAATATAGTCCTTGTGGAGTAATATTTATTTTTATATTTGGTAATCGCTTGATTAGTTGTACTTTATCTTTTGGAGTAATGGAGTTTTCTAATAGATCAAGAGTAATTAGACGATAAATATTTCCAGAATTACAGACTGAATAATTTAGTTTTTCTCCTAGTTTTTTTGAAATACTTGTTTTTCCTACTCTAGTTAGGCCATCTATCGCTACTAACATATTACTCTCCTATTCCTACTTTTTCTTTTAGTTCTTGTTCTATTATCCAGTTTATATCCTCGATTGATTTATCAATATTGAAACGACCATTACCTATTGGATAATAGACCGGATATGTTTTGTATGTTTTATCTTTTATTTTTAAAGGGTGCATTTCTTTTCTAGAAGCTGATACAGATATCTTTTTGTTTAAAACAATACTACTTACTTGGTTACCAAATAGGATAATGACTTTAGGATTTACTATTTCTATTTCTTTTAATAATAAATCTAAATATTCTTTATAGACTCTATCTGGTAAGGGTCTTGCATCTACTTGAGTACATTTACCAAGATTAGTTATAAAAACTTTATGCTTTGCTACATCATCGTAGACAAGAGTGGCAAACTCTTCTGTCCAAGATGATCCTGGTATTTTCTTTATTGTTTTATATAGTTCTTCATCAATTAAGTTAACGGCAGAAAATAAGTCCCAGATGTTTTTAGTACCAATCCAAGGAGACTTTAAACCGTGCCAAGTTTTTTGTGAGGCTATATTTCTACCAGTTGGATTCATAAAAACAAAGCAAATATCAGGATTAGTTTCACAGCCTCCATTATAGATAGAATCTAAATCAGGAGAACCGTATTCTAGTTGAAGTTTGTCATAGTACTTTTGCAAGTCTTTTAATTTCATTGATATCACCTACTAATATAAGTATATCATAGATGTAATTATTATTTGTTTGTTTAACACTATTTTTTAAGACTTTACATAGAAAAAGAATAAAAGTAAAACTATTTTAAGCTTAGCTTTTATCCTTTTAATTTATTATTTAATTTTTTTTTTAACTTTTATCTTACTATTTTAGCAGTGCCACCAGCAAATTTAGTAGTTAATTCAATTAACTTTTCAGCAACAATTTCTAATTCTTCATCTTTAGTTTCTTTATTACCAATGATTAGATATAAAACATTTTTAGATTTTTCCGTTACTTTGGTCTTATCAACTTGTCTAATATCTAGCCAGCAGATGACATCATTATCGTCATCAACGAATGAATATTCTCCAGAATTAATTGGTTTTAACTCTTCACTACCTAGTGGTAAGAACTTTTCTGTACCATCAGTTATTTTTAGAGAAACATTTCCAGATACTTTATCAATGTCATGAGCTCCTAGACATAGTTTTGATTCTATTGATAAGATATTATAAATATCTACAGCTTTATTGATACTAACTAAATCTTCTCTTTTAGTTAGTAATTTTATTAAGTTTTCTGATGAAGGAAGATTTTTTCTTCTTGGTACTCCTACTTCTTGATGTAGTTCATAGAAGCCTTCAACTACTTTATCATTTTTAATATCATAGTCTTTATATTTAGTTATTAGTTCTTGAACTTTGTTTTTTCTCCATGATAAGTATTCTTCAGAAATTGATTCATTATCAATACCTTCAATAATAACTGCTTTTATTTTTACTCCTAATTCTAGGACTTTTTCATCTACTATAAACTTCATATATTACTCCTTTTATAAATACCATAATTTTTTGTTGTTCTTTTGAACTGTTTTAATTATTCCTCCGCCAAGACATTCATCATTATGATAAAGTACACAGGCTTGACCTGGAGTTACTCTTTTTACTCCTTGGGGGTATTTTACTAGTATTTCGTTATTATCTAGCCAAGTTAGTTCAACTGGGACATCTTTTTGACGATATCTGAATTTGGCTGTACAATTAGTAATTTTTTCATCACCTAAGTAATTAACATCTTCAATAATACAAGAGTCTGAAATTAAATAGTCATTATCTTCGCCAATACAAACATATAAAATGTTCTTATCTAGATCTTTTCCAACTACAAACATTCTATCTGAGGTACCACCAATATTTAGACCTTTTCTTTGACCAATTGTGTAATACATTAGACCGATGTGTTTACCAAGTACTTCGTTAGTATCAATATTTACAATATTACCTGGAGTGTTTGGTAAATAATTTTCTAGAAACTTAGCAAAGTTTCTTTCACCGATAAAACAAATTCCAGTTGAATCTTTTTTAGTAGCAGTTAATAGACCATGTTCTTTGGCAATTTTTCGTACTTCATCTTTTTTGATATCACCTATTGGAAATAAAACATTTTTTAATTGTTCTTTACTTACTTGAGATAAAAAGTATGTTTGATCTTTATTTTCATCAATAGCTTTTAATAGTTTACCATTTTCAATACGGGCATAGTGACCAGTTGCGATGTAGTCTGCTCCTAGCTCTTTTGCAGTTTTAGCAAACATATCAAATTTTATATACTTATTACACATAATATCAGGATTTGGAGTTCTACCTTTTTTTAACTCATCTAAGAAGTAAGTAAAAACATAATTCCAATACTCCTTTATAAAGTCTTTACGATGTAGTGGAATACCCAATTTATCACAAACAGCTTTAGCGTCATTATAATCTTTTTCTTGAGGACAAATGCCTTCAGATGTAGTTTGAATTGTATTATATTCTCCATCAGCAAGGGAATCCCAATTACGCATGAATAATCCAATTACATCGTAACCTTGTTCTTTTAATTTTATGGCAGCAACAGAAGAGTCTACTCCTCCTGACATACCTATTACTACTTTTTTCATATTATTCCTCTTTTATTTTACAGATACAAATACGTATCCTAGATTTTCAATAATTTCTTTTATTTTATCTAGTTCTAATTCTTTAGAACTAGTAAATGTTACAGTATTAGTCTTTAAATCTACTGATACTTTTTTTATGTCTTTTTCTTTTTCTAGAGCACTTTTTACACGAGAAGCACAATGCTCACAGCTCATGCCTGATACTTCAATTATAGTTTTTATACTTTTAAACATATTCATATCTCCTTTTAATTTTTTCTTATTTTTATTCTATTTAATCTTAGAGCATTTAACATAACGGTTAGACTACTTAGAGTCATGGCAATGGATGCTAGCATAGGATTCATAGTTATATATTTACTAAGTAGTCCTGCAGCAACTGGAATCATACAGATGTTATAGAAGAAAGCCCAGAAGAGATTTTCTTTTATATTTATGACTGCTTTTTTACTGATATTTAGTAAGTTAATTATACTTACTAAGTTATTATTCATTAAGATGACATCAGCTGAATTGTTTGCTATATCAGTACCGGATGATAATGATACACCAATAGTTGCTGTCTTTAGTGATGGGGCATCATTAATACCATCTCCTACCATTAGGACTTTTTCACCTGATGTGATTAAATCTTTTATTTTAGCGGTTTTTTCTTGCGGTAAAAGACTAGCATATACTTCATCAATTCCTAGATCTTTTGCAATAACACTAGCAGTTATTTCATTATCACCAGTTAGCATTAAAACTCTTTTATTTTGATATTTTAACTCTTTAATTATTCTTTTAGCGTTATCACGTGGAGTATCTTTTAGACCAATTAAGGCAATTATTTTGTTATTTTCTAGACAATAGATAATACTATTGCCTGATTCTTGAAGGGACTTTTCTTTTTCTTTGTGGTTGTTATCAATAGATAGTTTTTCTAAGAGTTTACCGTTACCAAGATAGTAGTCTTTATCGTTAATAGTTGCTTTTACTCCGTAGCCAGAGATGTCTTTAAAGTTAGTTACTTCAAGAGATGAATTTATTTCTTTAAAGGCTTTAGCAATAGGATGAGATGATTTATTTTCAATACTAGCAACTAATTCTAGAAGGGATTTTTCACTATATGAACTATAGTTATAAATCTTATTCACTTGTAATTTACCATAAGTTAAGGTTCCTGTTTTATCGAAAATAATAGTTGTTACTTTATGAGCATTTTCTAGTATTTCACTTGACTTTATTAAAATACCATTTTTAGCAGCAAGACCTTCACTTATTACTATCGCAACGGGTGTTGCTAGACCTAGTGCACAAGGACAAGCTACTACTAAGACTGTTACAAAGTAGATTAAGCTACTAGATAGTGGATCTCTTAATACTAGATGAATTATAAAAGTTAGGACTGCTAAAGCGATAATTACCGGTACAAATACACCTGATACTTTATCGGCTATTTTAGCAAGTGGAGCTTTAGTATTTGTTGCTTCTACTACTAGTCTTACTATTTCAGAAATGGTTGTATCTTTACCGATTTTTTCAGCTTTATACTCTACTGTACCATCAATATTTAGACTACCTGCTATTACTTTTTGTGATGGACCTTTCTTTAATGAAGCACTCTCTCCAGTTATGAATGACTCATCGAAGTGCGATTTTCCTTTAGTAATTGTTCCATCTACAGCTATTTTCATACCTGGTTTGCAAATTAAAATATCTCCTTTTTTTACTTCGTCTATTGTTACTTCTTTTTCTTTATTTCCAATTTTTAAAAGGGCAAAACTAGGAGTTATAGTAACTAGTTCTTGAAGTGCTTCTTTAGTCTTTTCTTTACTCTTTCTATCAATATAACGACCTAATTTTATAAAGTAGATTACAGTTACTACCGATTCATAATAAATAGTTTCCATATAGCTTGTTGATTTGAATAGTACTAGGAAGGTTCCTACTAAACTATAGATAAAACTAGCTAGGACTCCTATAGATACTAATGTATCCATATTAGGAGACTTATGAAGTAAGTTTTTATAACCAGATTTAAAAATATCAAAACCATATATTAGAAAGGGAACTGTTAATACTAGTAATGATATGGTGTAGTTTATGGGATGATGTTTCATGCTTAGAAATGGTATTTCTGGAAGACGTGCCATATGAGCCATAGAAATATATAAAACTAAGATTACTAAAAGTGTGAAAATTATTAAGATTTGTTTGTTGTTTTCTTTTTTTGTTTCTTTCTTTTCATTATATATTCCTAGACTTTTGAAACCAGCTTCTTCAACAAACTTATTTAAATCAGTAATAGTTAGGGACTCATCATACTCAATTAAGGCTTGAGCTAAGACGAGATTTACTGTAGCGTTTTTTATACCCTTTTGTTTGTTTAGATATTTTTCTAAGCTATTGGAACAAGCACTACAACTCATACCAGAAATACTTAAGATTACTTTTGCCATAGTTTTCCTCCTTTTATTTTAATTTACTAAATAAATCTATAATATCATCTACTACTTCGTATTTTTCATCTTTTATATCTTTTACCATACATGTTTTCATATGACTTTTTAGTATTTCATTACCTAGACTTTTTAGTGCGTTTGTAGTTGATGAAATTTGAATTAAGACATCATCACAGTAACGATCGTTTACAATCATTTGCTCTATACCATTGATTTGGCCTGAGATAATACGAAGTCTTCTTATTAAAGCTTTCTTTTCTGCTTCAGTTCTGTGTTTGGATCTAGTGCAATTTTGGCACTCTTTTTTCATATTTATCACCTAGAATTCATTATAGGGAGGGAGGGTATTTGTGTCAAGTGTTTTTAATTAAAAAAAAGTATACTTTTTCGTATACTAATTCAATATTTTATCAACTTCATTTAGAATCTCTTGTATATTATTAAAAGCTTTAGAAATATGAAGACCATCTACAAAGATGTGACTTACAGTAATGTTTAGAGTCATTTCGTATTTACCATTATTATTAACATATTTGCCCCAACATATTCTAGGAACTGTTTGAGAGTGTAATTCTTCAGTCATTGGTTGATTGGCTCCAGTAAAGTTTAGCCAAGGAAGACATGTTATGTAGTATTCGTTCCAAGCATCAGTAAGATTATAACTACTATCAGTTAGCTTTGTTTCGTGCTTGGCTTTATCAATTTCTTGCTTAGATAGATTATAGAAGTCTTGATAATTTTTCTTATTTTCAAAGCGGACATTTTCAAAAACTTCATTTTCAGTCATAACAGTAATTGCAGGATTTATGTCATCAAAAATTACAGGTTTATTATTAACAAAACGCATACGCATTTCTGGTACTTTGTTTAGTCCATTTACAACGATGTATAACATATTAATAAAGAAAGATGTATTGGTTGCTTTAGTATAAGCGACTAATTTAGTTACATCCATAGTAACGTTTATTCCATAAGTTGGATTTTTAAATGACTTAAACCAGTCATAGGTTTTTTTACGTGGAGAATTTTCTATATCTAATTCATGCATTTTATCTACCTCTTTTCTTGATGTTAATTATAGCATGAATAGTACTTTATAGTAAATGTTTATGATCTGTATGATTGCAGCACTTAACACATAAAAAGACTAATTTTTTAATTAGTCCTCTTAGAAATAATATTTTTGCTACATAAATAAGTTAAGATAAAGTATCCTCCATAGATGGTAACTAAAAAGATAGCAGTCATGATATTTGATAAAAGTAGACCTTTAGTACCCATTGATTCTAATAAGAAGTTAGCAAACTTTATACCAAATATGGAATGAATGATTGCTAGAAGGAGTGGTGTTGCAAAGAAGATACCAATTTGTTTAAATAAAGCACTATTTAGCATTTCTTCACTAGCTCCTATTTTTCTTAACATATTATAACGTTCTTTATTATCAGTTGATTCAGATAATTCTTTTAAAGCTAGAATTGCGGCACTTGATATTAAGAAAATTATACCTAAATATAGACCAACAAATGTTACTAGGGAACCTAGACCAACTGATGCTTTTGCTATATCTATTTTACTATTGTAAGTTAACCAAGTTGTTTTGTTGTAATTGTTTGATAGAACTTCATCTATTTTATCTTCTGTTTTTTCTTTATCGTTTTTGTAGTTAGCTACTAAGAATTCTGCTATGGATGTATGATTTTCTAGTGCTTTATCTGGTAAAACGATAAAGCCTGTGTTAGAACGAGAACTATTTAATTCGTAGAAACCATCTTGACATTTTTTATATTTTGAATGATATGTTTCATTGTTTAATAGTAATTCGGGATTATTTTTAAGGCCTGTATTTATAATGCTTGCCATGTAGTCATAATTAACTATAACAATATATTCATTTTCTTTTAGATTGTACTTTTCTAAATTGAATTTTTCAGCTAGAGCATTATAGTCATTTAGTTTCATTAAATCTATTGTTTGATTATATAGAAGGAATGGATATTCTTTATATATTTCATCTAGACTATTAATAAGTAATGATTTTAAAATAATACTTTCATCTTCATAGATATTAAAGGAAAGTGTATCTTTAAATTCTTCTTCTGGATTTAGATTAAGATTTTCTAATGTTTTTTCAATAGAAATTTTTGAGTCGTTTGCTTCTATTTCACTAAAACCATTTCCTTCTTCTCTATTTACTGGTTTAGTAAACTCAATATCCATAGGGACTAATTCTTTTAGATTTTTAGTCATAGAATTTTTTAAAGATAAGGAACTTGATAAAACACAAATTGTTACAAATAACATTAAACAAATGATTGTCATGGAAAAGACCATGGTATTTATTTTACTACTTATTTGTCTTACGATAAAACTATTTAGTCCTTTATAATAGATATTTTTTAGAGACATTACTAGTTTTAGAATTAGACCTGACATAGACCAGAATAAAGTAAATGTTGAAACTATTCCCATAATTATTGGAATTAGTATTTGATCTGCTGTTGTTAGTTTTTCAAAGCCATCTGTTACTAGGTAGTAAGCTAGTCCTAAGACGATTACTGATATAATAAATATTACTATACAGACGTATGGGTTTTTAAGTTTTACTTTTTCAGATTTTTTAGATGATGATAATAAGTCAATTAATTTATATTTATTTATGATTATGGTATTAAAGATAATTACAATTAAGTACATAATACCAAAATAAATTAAAGTTTTAAGACAAGCACTTTGTGAAAAAACAAATTGGAACTTGGTCATATCTGCTTCAAACATATTAGCAACTAAAACACTCATTAATTGAGATAGGAATACACCTAAACCTAGGCCAATTATTAGGGAAATTAGACCTATTAGAAGTGTTTCAAAGAATAAAATTAGGGATATCTTTCTTTTACTCATACCTAGGGTTAAGTAAATAGCAAATTCTTTATTTCGTCTTTTTATTAAGAATCTTGAGGCATATATTATTAGGAAGCCTAGGATAAAGGAGACAAAAACACTTATAGCTGATAAGATACTAGTCATTAATTTTATTATTTCATAGGTTCTTCCTGAAACTTTAAACATTACTGTTTGAGAGTCTATGGCGTTAAAAACGTAAAAGATTGCAACTCCTAGTATTAGAGTAAAAAAGTAGATGGCATAGTCTTTCATACTCTTAGTAATGTTTTTTAGAGATAGTTTACAAAGCATCATTTAGATCGCCACCTAGTAGGGTTACAACGTCTATTATCTTATCAAAAAATTCTTTACGAGTTTGCGTTCCTTTATAGAACTCATTAAAAATTTTACCATCTTTGATAAAGATAACACGACTAGCATAACTTGCTGTAAAGGCATCGTGTGTTACCATTAGTATTGTTGTTTTTAATTCGGTGTTTAAGTAGTTAAACTTCTCTAGTAACATTTTCGATGATTTGGAGTCTAGAGCTCCTGTTGGTTCATCGGCTAAAACTAAGGTTGGTTCAGTTATGATGGCACGAGCTGCTGCTACTCTTTGTTTTTCTCCACCTGACATTTCATATGGATATTTCTTTAGAATTTTTTCAATATTTAATTCTTTTGCTACCATTTTTATTCTACCCTCTATTTCAGGAATAGAACAGTTTTGTATAGATAGTGCAAGAGCAATATTTTCATAAGCAGTTAGAGTATCTAGAAGATTAAAATCTTGAAAAACAAAGCCTAACTCTTCCCTTCTAAATTTGTTTAAATCATTTCCTTTTAATTTAGTAACATCTTGATCATTTACATAGATATGACCTGATGTTACTTTATCAATTGTTGAAATACAATTTAGAAGAGTTGTCTTACCTGAGCCAGAAGCACCCATTATTGCTACAAACTCCCCCTCTTCTACTTCAAAAGAAATATTATCAATAGCTTTAGTTAGACTAGATCTATTGCCATAATACTTTTCTATTTTTTCTATTTTTAATACTTTTTTCATAATTTTACTCCTTTCAATAGCTAGTTTATTATAGATAATAGATTTTGTCGTTATTCTAATATTACAAAACATTTCAATATTGTAAGATTAGTTTTCTATTTTATAATAGTTATTTTTAGAAAAGGTTATAGTGACTTTGGTATATTTATTTACTTCGGATTCTATTTCTATTTTATGACCTAGTTTTTTTAAAAGATTTTTAGCAATATATAACCCTAATCCAGTTGACTTAGTTGTAGTTCTACCATTGGTACCGGTAAATGATTTGTTAAAGACTTTTGGTAGATCATTTTTAGGTATACCAATACCATTATCGGTAATAGTTAAAATTACTTTTTGGGTGGCCTCTTCTACTTTAATTTCTATTTTTGGTACTTTTATATTTCTTTTGTATTTAATACTGTTATTGATTATTTGATTTAGAATAAATTCTAACCACTTTTCATCTGTTAAGACTTTTTCGTTACTAGTTTTTACAATGAATTCAATATTGTTTTCTAGTAGGTCATCTTTATTTTTTAAGGCAACGGAGGTAATTATCTTTTGGAGAGAAACTTCTTTAATAAAAAAGTCTTCTTCAGAAGTATTACTTCTTACGTAATATAGCACTTGATCAATATAATTATCTAGTCTATCTATTTGAGTTGTATATTTCTTTGGAAGTGTTTCTTTAGAGTTATGAGTCATTAAAACAAGACTGGAGATAGGTATTTTTACTTCATGAATCCAGAGTTCAATATATTCTTTGAAATTAGTAAGACTTAGTTTATAGTCTTTTAATTCTTCGATATAGGATTTATTTATGTCATAGAAGATTTGGTAGATTAACTCTTCTTCTGTAGTTTTTGGCTTATCTAACATTTCTAGGACTAGGTACTTTTTATCTAGGTTTATTAGTTTTGATTGAATAGTTTTATAAAATGAGTTTTTCTTGGAGTATTCTATTAATAATAAAGTTAGGACTAGAATAATTTGAAAAGTAATAAATACTAAGATTAGGGATTCGTTACTTTTAAAAGCTATTAAGAGCATAGTAATTATTAAGATGTTTATGATATAGATAAAAATGGGTAGAAATTTATCTTTTAAGTAGTTAGTTATTTTCATAATAATTTATAACCTTGACCTTTCCTAGTTTCAATAACATCTTTTAAACCAAACTCTTCTAATTTTGTTCTTAACCTACTTATATTTACCGTTAAGGCATTATCATTTATATATTCATTATTATTCCATAAGTCTGTCATTAGTTCATCTCTTTTTACAATGTTACCTTTATTATTTAAAAGATAAAGAAAAATTATCATTTCATTTTTAGTTAGGGACAATTCTGATGTTTCACTTTGTAAGATACCTTTACTAGGATTTACAATGATGTTGTTGTAGATAAGAGAAGATGTTGTATTTTCGGTTCTTTTAAGGACATTTTGAATTCGTAATAAAAGTATAGTTGGATTATAAGGCTTAGTTATATAGTCATCTGCCCCATAGGACATAGAAAGTATTTCATCTACTTCTGTTACTCTACTCGTTAACATAATAATGGGCATAGTCGTTTTTTTACGTAGTTCTTTTAAGATTATTTCTCCATTGGCAGTAGGTAGATTAATATCTAGAAGGGCTAGATCTACTTTTTCTTTTAAGATTAGTTCTACTGACTTTTCATAATCAGTAATAACTAAAACTTGGTATCCAGCATTTTTTAATAATTCTTTTAGTTCTAATGCTATAGAAGTATCATCTTCTAGTATTGCTATTTTTTTCATATGAGACCTCCTTAACTATATTATATCATTGAAAGAGGTATTTATTTGTTACAAAAATGTAAGGATAAGAAATAAGTTTTAGTAATAAAAAAAATTGTGTAAAAGAAAAAATATGATACTTAGAGTACCATATTTAAACTTTTAATATTAGATATTTTCGTTATTAATTGCTGCTAAAAGCATATTATATTCGTCTATTAGAGAATCTGATGTGAAGGCAATTGAACCATTTTCTACTTGCCAGTTATCTTTATTTTCTATTAAGAAATTAATTACTTCTTCTTCAGCATTTATTAAATCAATTATACTATTTAGTGAGTCAAATAACTTTTCATCTTCTTCATCACTTTCTAGATTACCTACTACTTCATCTTTATAAAAATCTATGTAATAGTCATCTAACTCTTTATCTAGATATGACATAGCTTTTTCTTCTGTAAAATAATCATTATATTTAATCATACTCTGCTCTAGTGTTTCTTTAGCACTTTTTAGGTATTCTTTTGTTTTTACAAAGTCTTTACCATCTTCTTGGTAATTATCAGCTGTTAAGACGTATGATAGGCGATCATTTCCTAAAACGCTTGTAATATCAGTTAAAATAGTAAAACAATCTTTGGTATATTTTTTGTAAGCTACTTCTACCTTTTTGTAATCGCCTGTTGTTACAGTTCTATTTAGTATTTTATTAACTTCTTTTTCATCATAGTCTTCTTTATTAGTTATTTCATATAGATAATCTAGTTCTTCTTTTAACTTTTTTTCTTGGTTTAGATCAACTACTACTCCATAGATAATTAATCCTGCTATAACTGCTACTATGGCACCAATTATAATTAATATTTTCTTTTTACTTTTCTTTTCTTTCTTATTTTTCATAAACTACTCCTTTTCTTTTGTATAAGTTGATTTTATCATAGAATCAACAATTGTGTCTAAATAATTTCTTACATCCGGATCAATGTTACGCATGTTTTTGTAAAACTCTTTGAAATCATTAAGATTAAGTTTTAAGTCACTAGAATATTCACTTGGTAGATTGGAAAAGATAGTTTCAACTGTATCTTTTACTTTTTCTTGATCAAGTTTTTCATAGGCAGTAGTTGTTGTTTCATGGAACTGTTTACTGATGCTTGATAGTTCGCCTTTTATAAAATGTTCTCCAAAACAACACCAAGAAGTTGGATAATGTTCATTGAAGGCATACTCAGTACTTTTTATTACATGATAATCTTTATTATTTAAAATAGTTCCTACTACTGAACCTGTTGGGATAATATTTACTAGCTTTTTATGTAGTCTTTCATATTGAGGACTTTTATATTCTTCTTTTCTAAAACCAGGGCCATCAAAGTTATATACCGCTACTAGTCTGTTGTAAATATCATCACTTGCGGACATGATGCTTGACATTGCAAGGTTACCACCTTTAGAGTGACCTGTTACATAGACTTTTTTATCTTCTTTGGTTAGAGTTTTTAAAAGATATTTTTGAGCTAGAACTTGAGTATATGTTGGATATTCATAACCTAGGCGAAAGTTTTCCATCCAACCAATTAGAGAACCATCAGTACCTTTATAACTAATAATAGTTAGATCATTAATTCGAATGGTTACTGCTCCAAATTGAGTATTATTATCTCTTACTTTTTCAAAGTTAGATATTTTTAAGTTTTTATATCTTTTAGAATCTTTAATTAACTCTAGTAATTCATAAGATAAGGGTGCCATTACCCCTGATGATTTATCTTTTTTAAAAGATATGGCATAGTCATAAAACTCTTTTAGACTTTTTGCCTCTTCAAATGATTTAATTGGTAGATAGACAATGATTGCTGCTAAAAGAAGGTCTTGAGCATTCCAATGAACTTCTTCTAGAGAATTATCTTTATAAAAATTTATATAGTCTTTTATTGTATACATATTATTACCTCTTAGTTATTATATTATAAAATCATAGATATTTATTACTTTATCTTCTTTTCCCATAATTTTCTTATGATATTTAGTGATGCAGTTGAAAGGGTAAAACCAATTACTGGTACTAGGGATGATAAAAATATATTATTTATTTTAGTAGTTAAATAAGAATAAAATACAACTACAATATAGGTTAAAATCATTATACAGATTCTTCTAGTCCAACTAGTTTCCCAACTTTTATTTAGTTCGACTTTCTTATTTCGTTCTTCTATTTTATTAACTCTTTCTTCTAGTCTCATAGTAATTTACCTTCTCTTCTTCAATATTTTTAATAATCTTATTATATAGTTTTTTTACTTTTAATTCAAGTGATGTTACAGATAGAAAAAGAAAGTTAAATGCTTAACTTTCTATATTCTTTTGGTCCTATTTTCATAAGTAATTTATATAAGATAAAAGTTATTATCATTAATAATAGAACGTGTATAAGCATTAGATTTGTTAGAGGATAATTTTCGCTAAAGTAACCTATTCCAAAAATACTTATAATAGCAAGACCCATACCGGTAAAGATAGAAATCATACTACTAAGACTTTGTTTTACTACTTCTGTATCACTTGAGAAATTTAGTTTAGGATATTTTAAATTTACTAATAGTCCAATAATAGCAGTTAGTGTTGGAACTATTAAACCTAGTAATATTAAAGATATTGTATAAGTAATATTTGGAGTAAATTTAATGATAAATAATATAATTGATAGTAAGATAAATGGGAGTTCTATTGTTAGAGCCATTAATATTTTAGAGTTTAAAATTGTTTTTTCTGATACAGGTAGACTCTTGGTAATATTAATAGTTTTTCCTTCTAGAGAAATACTAGATGATGTTATAGAAGTTAACATACCAGCAAATAATATAATTGTGTAGAATAAAAGATTTATTGTAGTGTTAATATCAAAATCCATTGATTTTAACATACCTTTAAATTCTGTTTCACCTTTTATAAAGAGAAAGCAGGACATGATTAAGATTAAGATTAGGCTAAAACAGGTATTAAACATATATACTGGTGATGAAAAATATCTTTTTAATTCTTTTATAGTTAGGGCTTTTAATGGTGTTTTCTTTTCTTTAAAGTCCTTGTCTTTTAATTTTTTAGACTTAGTAGAAATTTCTTTAGAATTAAAGACTACTTTAAAGTAGAATTTTGAACCTATATAGATAAATATTAATAGTGGAATTAGACATATTAAAATTAATTTTATTAATGTTAAAAAATTGAAATTAGTTATTAATTCTATATACGCTCCAATTGGATAATATATTTTAGTTAACATATCATTGATACTAGTTGCTTTTGTGGCAATGTTTTCAATAAAATCATTTAATCTTAAACTTAGAATATAGATTATTAGAAAAACAATTATAGATAGTATAGTTTGAATTATTTTTTTAGCTTTAAATTTACTAGATATTGTCTTTACTAGATAACCTATTATACTGGATACTACGGTTGGTATTAAAGGTATTAGAATAGTCATTAGAATAGATATTAAGTAGAAACTTAAACCAGGTCGTTCAAAAATGATATAGACTATAAATGCTGGTAATAAGAACATTAAGTTATAAATATACTGAAAAAGTATTAGTTTAAATATTCGTAAAAAGAGAATATTTGATCGTTTTATAGGTAGAGAAAATAGCAAATCACTATCTTTAGCATCAAAGAGAATTCCTTGAGACTTATAAATACCTGACATGAAGGTTAGAATTGTTACTAAAGTCAAAAACATAGATAACATGACATAAGTTAGATTTACTTTATGTAGTGGTTCTGCTAACATATAGGCATAAGCTCCGATTGATACAGAAACTATTCCAAAGAGAAATATGGGAAAGAGAACTTTTTTTAATTTATTGGAGTTTTTTACAGTGTTATATTGGAACATATTCATATCTTGAGATAGACTGGCTTTGAGAAGTGAAAGTATTTTTTTCATTTTTTATCACCTAATTCTAAGAAGACTTGTTCTAATGACTCGTCACCTTTAATGTCTGTCATCTTACCAGTTTTCACTATTTTGCCAGATTTAATTATAGCAACATGATCACATAGTTTTTCAGCAACATCCAGAATATGAGTTGAGAAGAATACGGTTTTACCAGCTTTTGCCATTTTCTTCATTAACTCTTTCATATCATAAACAGCGTGGGGATCTAGTCCGACGAATGGTTCATCCATAATTAAAACTTTAGGATTATGAGCTAAGGCAGCAATAAGGGCAACTTTTTGTTTCATGCCATGAGAATAACTTGAAATATCATCGACTAATTTGTTTTCTAGATCAAACATTTTAGCATACTTTTCAATATTCTTATTTCTTTCTTCTGTTGGCACTTCGTACATATCACAAATGAAGTTGATAAAGTCAATTGCTCGCATATTTTCATATAAGTCAGGATTATCTGGAACGTAGGCCATTTCCATTTTACTATTAATTGGATCAGTCTTAATAGATTTTCCATTAATTAAAATATCTCCCTCTTCGAAATCTAAAATACCAACAATTGACTTAATCATAGTTGTTTTACCGGCACCATTATGACCAATGAAAGCGAATATTTCTCCAGAATCAATTTTTAGATTTACATTATCTAGGGCTTTTTTAGTACCATTGTAAGTTTTACTTACATTTTTTATTTCTATCATAGTTATACTTTCCTTTCATATTTATGCTATGTAGCCTTATTGTATCATACGATACAATATTTGTATAGAAAAACAATTCTATTTTTGTTTAGAATTGTCAAGACTGTTAATATAAGTATTAAACTCTTTAAAAGTTTGATTTGGAGTTACTGTTGGATACTCTGTTACTGGTCTTGCTACGCCATCAGCTTTTTTTTCGTAAATAGCATTAATTTTTTCTATAGCTTCTTTTTCTGATGCAAAATGATAGATATCTACTCTTTCCCAGTCAGGATGTTCTATTTGATGAACTTTTCCTTCTTTAGTATCTTGATAGTATAAAACAAAGCAGTGCATATGTTCTTCGGCATCTAAATCGTTAAAGTCATCTTTTTCATATACCCTAGTACAAAACATTTTGTTAGGAATACCTAGTATGTCTAGGAGATAATGCATTAAGTTTACTTGTTCGATACAAGTTCCTAGGTTATGTTCTAGAGACTCTTCGATACTAGCGGTACGATATAGTCTACGAATATTTTCTAGGTTACCGATGTGTTCTTCATCATTTATATCTAACCAGCCATATCTTATATTTTCTTTCATAAAATGTAAAATATCATCTGGAGTTTTTATATCATTTATTGTCATAGTAATTCTCCTTTCTAATTTAGAATTTATTATTTTATATTGGTTTTATCTAACATCTTTTTAAACATTAAACCATGAGATTTGACCATTTTCTCAGTTTCAATTAGTTTTAAAATCTCAGCTTTTGTTAAATATTCTACTTGTTCTACTTCTTCTTGCTGAAGTTTTAATTTAGCTATATCAAGATCTTTTTTTAGATAGTATATTTCTCCAAAGGGGATGCCAAATAGTAAATCACCAATATAGATGATATTTTCATTAGAAACATCTAGGCCTAACTCTTCTTTGGTTTCTCTGATGATTGCTGTTTTTGGTGTTTCACCAGATAAGACATGGCCACCAGTAGTTGCATACTTTTCTCCTTTTTCTTTAGATGTTTTCTGAATCAAATATTTTCCTTCACTATTTTCAATAAAGATAACGGCGACTAAGATATGCTCATTATCTAAGAGTTTGTCTCCTCTTTTAATCTTTTTATTTAATTTTTCTTTCTTTTCATTATATATATCTAAGTATTCCATATTTTCTCCTATTTAAAATGAACATAATTAAAGCCTAGACGACTATATACATCATATGCTCTTGGTGTTTTTAAGATTCTTGCAAATATTAGGTTGTAAAATTCGTCAAATAAGAATATAGAACAAACAATTATACTTATAGTCATAAAACGTTTTTTGGGAATCTTTTTTGCTTGTGAAAAACAAAATGGTATTATGACATACATCAATAGTAGGGCTGATAATCCAAAAAAC
This sequence comes from uncultured Psychrobacillus sp., assembly GCF_938022135.1. Lineage (NCBI taxonomy): Bacteria > Bacillati > Bacillota > Bacilli > Caryophanales > Bacillaceae > Psychrobacillus > uncultured Psychrobacillus sp. The sequence goes on along the minus strand of NZ_CALIED010000010.1, from coordinate 13,248 downwards.
AAGACACTTCTTAGACAAACAAAGCCGTTGATGTTACCAAAGTTTAGAATTTCTTGATTGTAATCCCAGCATCTTTTCCCATTTCCAAGAGTATACATTCCAAGTCCTGAAAGGTATTCTAGTATACCAGTTGAAAAAAAACTTAGTAAAAATACTTTCCATGGTTTCTTACGATGTTTATAAGTAAGTAGATAAATCATGATAGAACCTGTTGCGTAAATATTAATCCAAGGTAGGAAGTTTCCACCTCTCCAATAAAATTCTTTCATACCTCCATTAAAATAATAGAAGATAAATTCATATAACCAACCAAATATTCCTGTTATTACAATTACTAAACAAAAGATTCCAATTATGGTTTCTTTATCAAAATTATGATCTTTGTTTAGATAGTTTTTATATTCTTTTTTGAAATTTTTCATACTACATTTTACTCCCTTTATTCTTTTAACTTATACGATAATGTCCTATTATATCAGTTCTTTTTTCTAAAATATCTTCTTCATAATAAACTTGAAACTCATTGGCGTGATGAATAACAAAACTTATTCCTTTTTTATTTCTTTTATCCGATACTATACCAATATGTTTTTTAAAGATAACAATATCTCCACCCTGCCAAGCGGCTATATCATGGATGTTAGTTGTTAGAGATTTAGCATTGTTTGTAAAATATACTCGTAAGTTTTTTACTCTTCTGAAATCAATGTTTTTGTCTATTATGTCAATATTATATAAATTTTTATGTTTTTTTATATCTTCATTTACTAACTCTTTTAAGTCATATCCTGCATCTAGCAAGGCAAAAGCAACAACATCTGTACATACTCCATAATTATCGTTTGGATAACCGGTTTCATAATATTTACTTTTATATTTTGGATGTTTAGCAATATATTTTCTTGTATTTTGCAAGATATCTGTTTGATCATCTAGACCATCATTATCTTTATCAATTTTACTTGTATATGTTTCTATATTGAAGTCTCTGTTAGTATACGTTTTGTGAGGTATGATTTTTTGTGAAAAAATAGATACTACAATTATAATTACGATGAGTGAAATAACTATCTTTTTATTCATAGTACACCTTACTTTCTAATCTTCTACAGTTTTCTTTATAGCTTTTTCTAATACTTTTGACTTTTGTAAAGTATCTGCATTTTCTCTAGCTAGATAGAATACTTGCTCTACAGTAGATAGTGGAAGACTTTTATATTTTGCTTTTTCCTTTGTAGCTTTACGTGGAAGAAGTATTTGACCTTCTTCTTTATCTCTCATATATTCAAATGAAACTCTTCCTAAACTACCTAGCAAACTAAAACTAACAAATTCATAAGCTCCAGCATCAAAGTAGTCAGTTACTTCTATATCAGTATATTTTTTATTTCTTAATGATGCATTAAGTGTTGAGTCGTTCTTTATTTTTTCTTTATAACTTTCTTTTAATATTCTTTGAATGTTTTCTAAAAATGTTAAATATCTGGCTCTTATTTTTTCATCTTCAAGTAGTTCTTCTTCATTAATTTCTGTGATTGTCTCTGGAGTTAAAGTATAGTTTTCTATTTTATCTCCACTATAATCAACTATTCTACCAAGGGTGGCGTTACAATAATGTGTTTTCTTTCCAGATATTATTCTTATTATCGAACCACCGTATAGAGTTTTTATTAGTAATGATACTAAATCACTTTCACCAATATCTTCATTTTCTTTATTTTTGGTTTCACCATTACAAGCCTTTTTTATAAGTTCATGTAAATTCTGCATAAAAATCACCTGTTCTCTCCTATAAATTTATTTTAACATAGAAAAGGACTATTTTCATCTTTTTGTTGTTAATTTAAAAATACCTTTGAAGAGATAAATGCTTTACTTTCGCAGGATTTACATCTATTACATTGGGATTTAGACTAAACTTAGTATTAGGGATAGTTCTAGTTATCATTCCTTTTGTTTTTTCTCTTTGTAAGATTACACCTTTTTCTACTAAGGGAATTATTCGTTCTTGTAAAAGTATACGTGGTTTTTTAGGTGGGTTGTATCCATTATAGAAAGTTACTAAATCCTTTATTGTTAGTTGACTTTTCATAGTTAAGACGTAATTTAGTAGTTGTAAATCTTCATTCGATAGTGTTTCTTCTGTATTTTCAACTATGCTATGAAGAACATGTTCTTTTTCTAACTCTGTTTCCACGTGAGTTATCATATATTTTAGAAATAAAGTTATATCACCATGACTACGTCCGGCAATAATAGCTTTTTCATAATCCTGTTTAGCAAATGCAATTGCTTGATTAAATATTATATATGGATAGGCCTTAGTATTTAATAAGTGCCATAGTGATAAAGTTCTACTGGTTCTACCATTTATATCAAAAAATGGATGAATGTAGACAAAATAGAAATGCATTACTTGTGACTTTATAAAGTTTTCTATTTCATCTTTTGGATTGTCCTCATTAATATAGGCAAAGAATTGATCCATATAATAGTCTATTCTGTCGGCAGCCATTCCAGTAAACATATCGTCGCCTATGTGAATTCCTTTTAAAATATAAACTGGTTTAGTACGATAATATTCTCCCATGTTTTCTTTATCGTATTTTGATAATAATTCAGCACTTAAAATTCGATATAGTTCTTTTAAGTGCTCCTTGTCTATTTTTTTATGAGTTAAGACGTATTGATAGCCATGATATAGATTTATAATTCTTTTTCTTTCATGTTCTGAAAGAGAAGATTTTTTCTTTATAACTTCATCTATTCTAGTTAAATCATCATTAATACCTTCAATAGTGTTATTAGACTTTAGTTCTTGAGACATCATCATTCTTTTAGCAAAACTAATTTTTCTCATATAATCTTCACCTGATAAAAGTTCTACTAATTCTGTACAAAATTTTTCCAAGTAAGCTTCATTGTAACGAATTTTTTGACCGTTTGCAAACTCTAGATTTAAACGCTTGAATGAATTCATATGATTACTTCTTTCTTTATTAGTGTCCTTTATTATAACACTACTTTTGGTAAATATAAATGTCAATGTTTTTGGATAATGTTGACACTTTTGTTACTGATTTTTTTTATTTTTAATTTTAAGAGCTGATAGTTCTTGAATGAATATGATTATTCTGTTATGATTAGTTATAGTAGAAAGTAAAGGAGTTTTTTAAATGAATCAAGACAATAATAGTAATAATTTTAATAATATGGGAAATGGGTTCAATAATCAAATGCCTAATCCAAATGATGGACTTGGTAATCAAGCAATGCAAAATAACAATGGATTTAATAGTCAAAATAATGGATTTAATAACTTCCAGGGCAATAATCAAAATAATCAACAAAATCAATTTAACAATTTTCAAAGTAATAATGGAATACAAAATAATGGATTTAACAGTATGAATAATAACAATGTTTCTAATGAGTTTAATGGATATGGAAATCAAGGCAATAGTCAAATGAATTCACAATTTAATGGTAATAATAGTTTTCAAAATAGCCAAGGTATGGGAGCTGGCAATATGAATCAAGCACCAGCATCATCTAAGAGTAATAATGGTAGCAAAAAAAATTTACCTATTGTGATTGGGGCTTTGGTAGTTGTTGCTGCTGTTGTTGGTTTATACTTTGGAGTTTTAAAAGGAGAGGTTGTTACTTGTACATCTACTAGTGATTTAGCTGGAATTAGTTACACTTCTAAAGCTGTTGTTAATTTTAAAAATGATAAAGCTATTAAGGCAAGTGCAGAAATGGTATTTGATTTAAGTTCTCAAAATACAACTATAGTTGATGAGTTTTATAATAGTTTAAAAGAAAGTGGAGAAAAAGAATATGGTTCTAAATTCAATATTTCTAAGAAGGATAAAACTATTATGGTTGAAATGAGTGCTAGTTCTAAAGAAAATGAGTTTGAAGCAGTATTATCTACAAGTACTGATACTACTTTAGATAATTATATTAAAACAATGGAAGCAAATAGTTTCACTTGTGAAAAGAAATAAGTAAATAAAAAAGCAAAGTTATGATATCTACTCTAGAAAAGTTTCTTAGATACTTTGCTTTTATTGTGGAATTATTTTGATAAATAGTGCTTTTTATTTTTAGGTAACTTTAAAGTTATCTTTTCTTTTTGTTCTAATTCTAAGAGTTTGACTTTGTTTTCTATGCCCCCACCATAACCAGTTATATTATTATTCGTGCCTATTACTCGGTGACAAGGAATAATTAAACAGATAGGATTCCACCCTACTGCTCCTCCTACAGCTTGAGCAGACATTTTTTCTAGACCTTTGATACTTTTTTGTATATTTCATAGCATCACCTTCTTGTTTTATTATAGTAACGAATGATTAGTACTTGATTAAGTGAATGTCCTCTTTAGTGACAAGTTTTATGACTACTTTGTGTTAAGAAAAAATTAGACCTCGAGATCTAATTTATTGTCTTGTTTTAAACGTTATCCATTGTCCATTTATTAAGACATCTATGGTACTGCTGTTACCTAGTTGATAACTAAAGTCTCCAGAAAAGTTTGATTGATTGTTTTTAGTTGGGATTTGATCATTTTCAACATGAGAAGTAATTTTTCCATCCATGACTCCACATCTAGCCTCTTCACTTACCTCACCAGTATCATAATAGAGTTTATCATTTACTTTGATGATTCTTTCATATAACTCGTTTTCTAATTTGCCTTGTTCAAAAACTATTATTTTTTGACTTTTTATTTTTTTAATGTCGCTAGATGAGAAAACCCTTTTATAAAATTCTTCTTGAGCTTCAGTATTATTTTTCTTTAAACCAACCACTACGGCGTTTTTACCCTCATCTACATAGTTATAGCTATAATTTGGTATTTCATCTAAATTAGACGTCATATAGTTTATGATCTTACTATTGACTTCTGTTGGAGTTAGGTTATTTGCTTTCTTATTTAAATAACTCATAGTAAAGCCTACTATTAAGCCTATGACGAAGATAATTGATAAGATGATGATTCTTTTTCTTTTCATATTTTTAACGTTACAAATTATATTTTTGTTTGTTCCTTTCTTTTACTTATATTTTTATTTTAACACATTTTTTAACTTTACCAAACCTAATACAATATGAGAAAAAGTTTTTATGCTTTTTTCCTAGAATTTTGTCAATTTCATTAGCGACTTTTACATTTTTCTCTCGATCATCAAAGAAGATAGTCTCTTCTTTTTTACGTAGTAGTAAAATCTTTTCATTTATATTCATAAGCTTTCCTCATTTTCGCTTTTAAGTATATCAAAACCAATTTATTTGTCTAGCAAATGTCTTTGGAAGTTTGTAAAAGTTATTTGGCAGTTAGTAAAGAAATTATTTATTCTACGTTTTTTAAGGAAGAGACCATATTGATCTTTTTTAGGTTATAATGAGTTACTATATTTACGATGATTGTAAAAATAATAGTCATTAAAGCTGATAAGATGTAGCTAATTGTGTCAACTCTCCTATCAAATAATAAATAGTCTGGTTCACAAGTTGAAATAATATAATGACATAAGTATGAACCGGATAGTAGACCTAGTGTAATACCAATGGCAGTTAGAATAATAGTTTCTCTAGTTATATATCTATCAACTTCACTAGGATAAAAGCCTAGAACTTTTAGAGTAGCAATTTCCCTTTTTCTTTCACTTATATTAATATTAGATAAATTATATAAAACAACAAAAGCTAGTAAGGCTGCTGCAACTATTAAAATGGCAACTATTGAGCCAATTGATCCGATTATATCGTTCATAGTATTTTTCATATCGATGTTATTTACAATAGAAGTTATTTCACTTTTACTAATGTATCCTTCATCAAAATTATTTTTTTCTTTGGCGCTTACATTATTTAATTTTACAAGATAAGAATTTGTTTTATAGTTGCCAAAGATCTTTTCATAAGCTGTTTTTGATAAATATAAATATTGGTTTATGTAGTTCTTGACGATTTTGTCAACTTTTACTTGGTGTTTTTTATTGTTATCATCTAAGATTGTTATTTTATCTCCTACTTTGATGTTTAGTAGTCTAGATGTTTTTTCACTGATTATACAAGTGTTATCTTTAGGAGTAAGATTTTCTTTTTTATTGTCACTTACGTCTATTAGATTGATAACTTTTTTCAATTCTTTGCTTACCTCTGGAACGATTATAGTTACTTCTTGTTCTTTTTTATTATAAGAGATAGTAGCAGTATTAATATTTGTTTCAACTACTTCTTTAACGATAGGGTTGTTTAGTAGTTCATTTTTTAAAGTACTTGTATTTGCTGTTTCACTTAGCATTAGCATTTTATCGTATTTAAAAATATTAGTAAATTGAAAATTATTAATACCTTTTATGGAGTCTCTTAGACCAAATCCAGTTAATATTAGAGCTGTACAACCAGTAATACCAATTATGGTAGTTAGAACTCTACTTTTATATCGAAAGATATTTCTGATGGTTATTTTACTAGAAAATTTTAATCTTTTCCAAATAAAAGTTATGTGTTCTAGAAGAATCTTTTTACCTATTTTAGGTGCTTTAGGACGCATTAGATTAGCTGGTACATCTTTTAAGTTTTTAATACAAACAAAGATTGCCGTACCACAGATACAAATAATACAAATTAATAGCCCAATTATATTAGCTGATGTATCAATATCACAAATAAATTTTGGAATGGTAAACATAGTTTTGTAGGCATTCCAAACAACTCTTGGGATAAGTAATGAACCCATAACTATGCCTAAGAGACCTCCTATTACAGTTGCAAACAAGGAATAAATTATGTATTTTGATGTTATTTGGAAACTGTTAAAACCAAGTGACTTTAGAGTGCCATTTTCAGTTCTATCTTCTTCAATCATGCGCATCATAGAAATTAGACTTACTAAAATAGCGATACAGAAGAAAATTATAGGGAAAACATTACCTATTTGTTTTAGATTTTCACTACCGTTGATAAGTTCTTTGTAAGAATTATTGTCTGTTCTATCAAAGATATACCACTTAGGAGTTGTAAGAGCTGTTTTGTCTAGAGGTATGTTGTATGTTTCTGCTTGTTTGATAATGTCACCATATAGTTCATCATACCTAGCAGTTTCTCTATCTTTTTTTATTTTTTCAATATTAGTGGTTGCTTTTTCAATACTCTTTTTATACTCTTTACTGTTAGTTATTTTGTCTTTAGCGCCTTTTATGGTTAGATAGACATTGGTATAGACATCTTGTTTTATTACGTTTTCATTTAGGTAGACAAGGTAGTTTACTTTGCCATTACCAAGAGTAGTAGTTGGCCTATCATTACTGAAATATAGAGGACTTAGCATAGTACCAACTATTTTATAGTTATTATTCTCAATACTTATACTGTCATTTATCTTTAGGTTATTATCTTCTAGTAAGGCTTTTTCTACTACTATTTCATTATTGTTACTTGGTAGTCTTCCTTCTTCTAGATAGACGTTATTTATTTCTTTGTTTAGACCAATTAGTTTTAAAACATACTGTTTATTGTTAAGATTTAAGTAAGCATCTTTAGAGTATGTTCCAACTACTTTTTCAATATTTTTGACTTTTGATAGTTCTTTGACATCTTCTTTGGTCAAGCCTAAGTTAGAGACAACTTCGATGTCATAAACATTATTTTCATCATAGAAGTTATCAAGTGTTTTAATCATGTCCGGACTAGCAGCTTGAATTCCAGCATAAAAACCTACTCCGAGTAAAGCCATGCAAAGTAGTGATAAAAATCTTTTATAGTTATCTTTTATTTTCATAAAGATGTGTTTTAATAATTTATTTTTCATATTACCACTCGATTTCTTCTATGTCTTTTGGTTTTTTATTGATAATAACATCTGCAGTTGCTCCATTTTTAAATTTAATAATTTTATCGGCCATAGGACTAATTGCAGAATTATGAGTAATAATAACGACTGTCATATTTTCTTTACGACAAGTGTCTTGTAGTAGTTTTAGGATTTGTTTACCTGTTTTATAATCTAGTGCTCCAGTTGGCTCATCACAAAGAAGTATTTTAGGATTTTTAGAGATGGCTCTAGCAATCGCTACACGTTGTTGTTCACCACCTGATAGTTGAGCTGGAAAGTTACTTTTTCTATTTTCTAGACCAACATTATCTAGAATTTTATTTGGATCTAGATGATCTTTACATAACTGAACGGCAAGTTCGACATTTTCTAAGACTGTCATATTTTGAATTAGATTATAGAATTGGAAGACAAAGCCAATGTCATTACGACGATACTTAGTTAATTCTTTTTCATTTAATTTATTTATAATCTTACCATCTACAATTACTTCACCGGATGTTAGACGATCCATTCCTCCTAGAATATTTAAACAAGTAGTTTTACCGGCGCCAGATGGGCCTAAAATGCAGACTAGTTCTCCCTTTTCTATTTCAAACGAAGTATTATTTAAAGCATTTATTTCAACTTCACCCATTTTATAAATTTTATTAACATTTTTAAATTCAATATATGCCAATACTATCATCTCCTTTTTTAGAATGTTCTAATATAAAGTGTTTTTAATAACAAATTATTTTTATATACTCTTCATCCTTTATATAATCATATTCTCTTTAATATCTGCATTAAATACTATATTCATTTATATTATATAACATTTTCTTTACTTTTAATAGATACTTTTTGTTCTAAATGTTAGTACCAATAATACTATTTATCTTATACTTTTGTTAATTCATTTTTACATATAAAAAACAGACGTAAAAATTTATTTTAATAAAACATCTGTTTATTTTATTACTTTTCTATAAGACAAGAACCGTTGTGTTCTTTAAAATAGTCTTCTACATTAGCAACAGCTTTATTAGCATCATCATATGAGTCCACATCTGTATGATTATAAATCCAAGCATCTCCACCAGAATTTATTACTTGATAGTTTTTATTGTATTCTATACTATATGAATATTGTTTCTTATCTATTTTACATGTAAGAACGTATTTTCCAACTACTTTATTACTCTTAGAATTAGTGTTAATATTAAAGATGATGAAAACCAGTATCTCAATTATAACTAAAACTAATAGACCAATTCCTACTACTTTTAAAATTTTAATGATTATGCCTGCAAGTTTTTCAGTATTACTAACCTTCTCCACTAAAATACTGTTTATGTCGTTATTAGTTAATTCATCCAGACTGACTTTGAATATTTCTGATAAAGCTTTAGCTTGTTTGATATCTGGAGCAGTCTCTTCCAATTCCCATTTTGAAATGGTTTGTCTAGTCACGCCTACTTTCTCAGCTAATTCTTCTTGTGAAAGATTATTTTTCTTTCTTAAATTTACTATCTTCTTTCCTAAATCCATATTCATTCTCCTTTCACAAATAATATATCAGTTTTTATTTTTTTACTCTACCAATAATCAGTGGAACTTTCGCAATTATTCTTAACAAGTTACTTTTTTCTATTTATATTTATAAAAACCTTCACCAGTTGATTTACCAAGTTTATTGTTATCAATGTATGTTTTTAATAATTTTTCCATACCCTTAAAATTATATGGAGCTAAGAAACTTGGTACTTTAGCGTATTTCTTTACTATTTCGTAGGCTGTTTTTAGACCAACTACATCTAGTATTTGAAATGGACCTTCTTTAGCTGATGTCCCTAGTACCCAAGCTTTATCAATTGTTTCTGGATTAGAAATGTTATTTACATATAAGTCTAAAGCAGAAAACAAAAATGGTATTAACATGGAATTTAGTAAGTAGCCTTCTTTTTCTTTTTGAAGAGGTAGAACAATCATATTTATCTCTTTAGCAAAGTCTATTACTTTATTAAAGCTATCATCGGAGGTTTTACTATGTTTCATTACTTCTGCTGTATTATTTTTCCAGATTGAATTTGCAAAATGTAGAGCTAAAAATTTATCTGGTCTTTTCGTGTATTTAGCAAGACTACTTGGTAACATAGTAGAAGAATTTGTAACAACAATAGTTTTCTCTTCCAAAATTGGAGCAAGTACTTTATATAAGTCTTTCTTGGCATTAAAGTCTTCGGTCATCGACTCAATTACTAAGTCGGCATCTTTTATAGCATCTTCTAAACTTAGCGTGAATTTTATATTTTTAAAAGCTTTTTTTACTTGAGATAGACTTTTTTCTTTATCAAAGTTATCGTAATCACTTATTCCCATACACCAAGCAGATAGGGTTTTATTTTTAACCATTTTATTAATTTCATTTGTATAAGTTTGTTTTAATGATTCTATTTTCTTTTTAGTCCTTTCAATACTTTCTTTACTTCTGGCCCAAATAGTTACGTTAAAGTTTGTATAGGCAACTTGGAAGGCTATTTGGGAACCTAATACTCCGCCACCTATTATTGTTATGTTTTTCATATTTACTCCTTTTAAAGATATTATTCTAGTTTTGGTATTCTTTTTATAATGATTATTTTTTAATTATAGATATATAAATCTGGTTTTTTCATATCTATTTTTTATAATTAATGTTTTAGTCTAGTAGTTTTAGAATGTATTTTATTTCTGTTTCTCTAACCGTTATTTTTATTTGAAATGTTTTTGCCTTATAATATATATTTTATTAGATATGGTACACTTCCATTTTTTTTATTTTATAGACAACTCTTAATCTATTTTTCTAATTATAGATTAAAAGTTGGACTATTACCAGTCTCATGAAGCTTTTTGGAAATTTTTTTGTTCTAGTTTTTTTATTATATTTGTACTTGATAAACTTTGACATTATTTTCTTTTAGGATAGTTATTAAATCTCTAGTTTTTAACCAGACTGTTGCGGTGTTCTCGTTTGGATGAACTCCTATTATTCCTGGTTCCTCTAGAAGTTCATTATCAATGAAAAATTCTACTTTATGTTCTTTATCATTTAATAGACCTAAAGGTGTAACTGATCCTGGTTTTAAATTAAGTAGCTCTAAGAGTTCTTTTTCGTTAACAAAACTTAGTGGTCTAGTATTGTTTTGATGTCTAAATTCTTTTAAATCTACTTTTTTTGTGCCTTTTACTGTTATTAAATAATAATTTCTTTTTTTATCATCACGGACAAATAAGTTCTTAGCATCACCTTCTGGATATGGAAGATCTACATCCTGTAAATCTTTCATATTATAGACAGCTTTATGTTTGGTTATTTCATACCAAATATTTTTTTGTTTTAGATAGCGATATATTTGTTCTTTGTTCATAATTATTTCTCCTCTACTTTAATTTTTTATTTTTACACCAAATAAGCAGGCAATATTCATAGCTTGAAAGCCATCTATTACTATGCCTTTTAATGAAGTTTGATCAAATAAAATATTAGTAATATCGCATGTCGAAAAATCAGTATCTTTTAGATTTGTTCTTATAAATTCAGTGCTATGTAATTTTACATTGTTTAACTCTAAATTAGTTAGATCTAGTCTTGAAAATGTTGATTCACTAAAATCACTTTCTTCTATTTTTAAATTTACTAATTTACCTGATGAAAAATTTATGTATTTAGCATTACAATTAATAAATTCTATATTCTTTAAAGAGGCATCTATAAAGCTTACACCTATTAACTTACAATTTTCAAATAACACTCGTCTTAAAAATTGTTTATCAAAGTTTTGATTAGATAAATCACAATTTTTAAAATGGACGTCTATTAAATCAACATTTTCTAGTTTTATCTTGGTAAAGTCAATATTTTCAAAAACACAGGTATCAAAAGTTATATCTTTTATTATAATATCATCTTCTGGTTTTTCTTTAAATAAGCCATTCGTAAAATTTTTTGTTTCTAAACAATCTAATATTTTCTTTTCTTCTAAATTGTGGAGTTTTGGCTTTTCTAATTTCATTAAATCATTCCTTTGTGATAGGTATTACTTTTTAATTATATCATTTATTAAAAAAAGAACCAATTTTATTCGATTCTTTAATCTCTAAATTTACAGTTTAAAATTCAGATGTAAATTCTTTTATTGTTTCTGGAGAGGTTGTGGATGATAATCTCTTTCATTGTTGAATATTCTTCCATATTGGTTAATTTTTTTGTGATGGCTGGTTGCAATGACTGGTTTTCCATTTCTATTGTTGTTGCGCAGTCTTGATATCTATTAATGTTCATTTATAATATATTTAAAGAGTCTTTCTCAATTTTACCTCAAGTTCAGTAAAACCTAATTTCTTATAAAGTTCTAGAGCTATTTTGTTTTCTAACATAACGTTAATATCAATATAGTTTACATTTAACTCCTGGCATTTTTTTAGTGCTTCTATTAACAAGCTTTTGGCAATCTTTTTATTGCGATGTTTCTCTAATACGTATAGTCCGTCTAATAAGCAGGTATTTTCCTCTATTTTTTTGATTAGTATATAACCAACAATTTCATTATTTAAGTAATATGCCAATAATTTAATATTTTTATCATTTAACAGTTTACTAAAGTAGTCCTTTATGACAGTATTTTCACTGATTGCCTTATTATATTTTCTTTCATCTAATATTAATTTTGTTAATAGTTTATCACATACATTTGCATCTTCAATACTAGTTACTTCTTTTATCATATAAATACCCTCTTCTTTTTTATTTATTCTATATTTTTAAAATGTTATGAATTTGATTATAATCATAGCTTTTGATAACTTGTTTTAGGTTACTGGGGATGATTTTAACTTTATCAATATTATTTATACTTATCCAATGAAATGTTTGGTCCTCTCGATCTAGACAATTAAATATTTCTTTTTCTATCGAGCCATAGTAAATGGCTTTATATAAAAATTCATATTGCATGATTTTTATGTTAAACTTATTACTTTTTTTGATTTGAAAATTCATACACACTCCACATGTGTGGAGTGTGACTAATTACATTTATATATATTTGTTAGTTATTTACATTATATTACTTATAAAACCATAAGGCACTATATATGTAATTGGTATGTCCTTTATATATATAAATTGTAATTTGATTAGCAATGACCTTCGTTATCTTCAAAATATGATTCAATATATTTTACTAAAACTTTAGCTTTATTAAATTGTTTATCTTTAACAACATTTATAATATAATCACTACCACTTGCATCAATAATATTATCATCTTTATCATATTCTATTAGATAAGTATACTTTTTACCATTAAGTTGGCATTTAAGAAGAACAGTTTGATTTTCTTTTATAGTCATAGAGTCTTTTTTTGCACCAA